>JAABRJ010000193.1 GCA_011390985.1 Desulfobacteraceae bacterium | reverse complement strand
ATCTCCTCCACCACGGTCTGGCCGTCCTCCTGGTAAACCCCGTCGATCCGGCCGGTGACCTGCAGGCGAAACCCGCTGGCATCGACCCGCTGGCTGACCGCCACCTCCGGGGCATAGCCGGCGGGCCGCGAACGCTGAATCTGCTGATGGGCCCGGATGCCCTCCAGCGGCCGAACGCTGCCCAGGAACCCGGATTCCAGGTCGCCCGCCCGCAGACCGTGCGCCACCAAGGCCCGCACGCCGATGGTCGTCTGCTGCGGCGCTGCGGCCGGCGCCGTGATCGCATCCCGGGAGGCCGGCACAACGCTCACTTGCGCCGCCGGCGACATGCCCGTCGGAATAGTATGACCCCCGCCCACAACGTCAGGGCCCAGACCAGGCTGTTGACCAGGATCGGGACGGCGATCCAGCCGCCCGGAAACCAGGCCCGGGGAAAAAGCGACAGGCTGACGACCGGAAAATAGAGGACCTTGGCCGCGGCCACCAGCAGCCGGGCGACAGCCGGGAGTTGGGGCTCGAAAACGTGCTGGGCGGTCTGGTGCAGGATCAGGCTGCCCACCGCCCGGGTGGCAGCCCAATGCGCCAGGGCGATGGCCGCAAGGATTAGAATCTGCTTTTGCCGCGTCACGCTTTGCCTTTTCGTTTCGCCCGGTCAGCCAAGGCCAAATCGGGTCACATCCCGGATGGTGAATTGCGCGCATGCTGTCCGGCACTTTATAGCCGGTTTAAGCCGTGCAGGCAAGCAACCGACGGCAGGGCGCTTGCCGACCGCGATGGCCAGCCGTCGGTTGCGGTCCAAAAGAGGCTTTTAGCGCCACAGAATTTCTGGTATAGGTCACCTTGTTCCATCCGCGGCCCGTTTTACCGCCTCCTGCACGGTACCCCTTCAGGCTTCAGCTCAAAACCAGCCCGCGCTTGACTGCCGTGAACGCCCGTCGCCAGGGCCGCACAAGAACCGGCGCAACCCGGGCCCATTTCCCGGAACCGTCAGCGCCCCGAGAGGAGCACCGAATCCATGAGTACCTATGGTCCGTTTGCGCTGCTGACCGCTGCAGAGGCCACCACCCGCATCAAAGACGGCGACACGGTCGCCTTCAGCGGATTCAGCCCCGCCGGTGCGGCCAAGGCGGTGCCCACCGCCCTGGCCGCCTGGGGCCGCGAGGAGCACCGCCGGGGGCGCAGTTTCCGGATCAAGGTGCTGACCGGCGCCTCCAGCGGCCACTGCATCGACGAGCTCCTGGCCGAAGCCGAGGTCATCGCTTGGCGCACCCCCTATCAGTCCGGCGAGGCCCTGCGGCGCCAGATCAATCGTCAGGAGGTGGAATATGTCGACATGCACCTGTCCCACCTGCCCCAGACCGTGGCCCAGGGATTTTTCGGGCGGATCGACCTGGCCGTCATCGAGGCCACCGAAGTCGCGCCGGACGGGCGGGTTTACCTCACCACCTCCATCGGGGCGTCCCCGACCTACCTGCAACACGCCGACAAGGTCATCATCGAAATCAACCGGCACCAGTCGCCGCGCCTACGCGAGATGAGCGATGTCTTCATCATGCCGCCGCCGCCTCATCGCTACCCCATACCGATCTTTGACCCCCTCACCCGGATCGGCTGCCCATACGCCACCGTGGACCCCCGCAAGGTGATCGGCATCGTCGAAAGCGACGATCCGGACAAAATCGGCGCTTTCGCGCCGCCTGACGCGGTCAGCAATCAAATCGCCGGCCATGTGGTGGCTTTTTTGCTGGCGGAAAAGCGCGCGGGCCGGATTCCCCCCGACCTTCTGCCGCTGCAGGCCGGCGTGGGCAACGTCGCCAACGCGGTTTTGGCGGCCCTGGGCGAACACCCCGAGATTCCGCCTTTCAAGATGTACTCCGAGGTCCTTCAGGATGCCATGGTGGACCTGCTGGCCGACGGCAAGCTGATCGGCGCCAGTGCGACCGGGCTGACCATCTCCAGCGCCAAATTAAAGCAGATCGTGGACGACATCGACTTCTTCGCCCCGCGCATCGTGCTGCGCCCCCAGGAAATCTCCAACCACCCCGGCATTATCCGGCGACTTGGGGTGGTGGCGATGAACACCGCTCTGGAGGCCGACGTCTACGGCAACGTCAATTCCTCGCACGTTTACGGCATGGACGTGATCAACGGCATCGGCGGCAGCGGCGAGTTCGCCCGCAACAGCTACATCTCCATTTTCATGACCCCTTCGGTCGCCAAGAACGGTAAAATTTCCGCCATCGTCCCCATGTGCCCGCACGTGGACAGCAATGAGCACTCCGTGCAGATCCTGGTCACCGAACAGGGGCTGGCGGATCTGCGCGGTCTGGGACCGATGCAGCGCGCCCGGACCATCATCGACCGCTGCGCCCATCCCGCTTACCGGGACTACCTCGACCGCTATATCCGCGAGGCCCGCAGCGGCCATATCCGGCACGACCTGCAGCGCTGCTTCGAGCTGCACCGCAACCTGCTGGCCTACGGCACGATGCTGCCGACCGAAAACGAGTGAACCGCGCCCACGCAACCAGTTCCGCAATCGATTTGACCCCCGCCACAGCGGGCCGCATGCGTGCACTCCGGTTCACCGCCGTTCTTGTTTGGCTGCTGGTGGGGGGCCTGGTCGAGGCCTCGCAACTCGAAACCATTCTGCAGCCCCCGCAAGCGCCCGTCCAGGCCGGCGAGACAGCTGTCATCACCCTTTTTTTCGCCAATTCCGGCGCGCAGCCGGCGCACGTCGACCTCTCGGCCCACCGCAGCGGGTGGCTCTCCCGCGAAGAAGCCCGCCAGGCGGTCGCCATCGCCTATGCGCAGCCGTCGGCAGCCCCGCTGGTGATCCCCCCCGGAGGCTTTCGCAAGGTTGCCGCCGAGGTGGCGCTGCCGGTTGGCTGGAGCGGCCTGCTCACCCTGGCCATCGACGGCCTTGGGGGCCCGCAGGTTGCCTTCCGCGTCCAGGAAGCCGCACCATCCGCGGCAGCGGAACCCGAAGGGCTTGCTCCCCCGTTTCCATGCCCTCCCCAGGACTGGGACATGGGCTATTTTTGGGAAAACTTCTCGGGCCACGAACCGATCTATTTCCTTTACGGCCCGAACCCCACCGACATCAAGTTCCAGATCAGCTTCAAATACCATATCCTGAATTCCGACGGCCCCATCGTCAGCCGCTGGTCCTGGCTGGACGGGCTGCATTTGGGGTACAGCCAGACCTCCTTCTGGAACCTGGAGTCCGAATCCCAGCCGTTTGACGACACCAGCTACCGCCCCGAAATGTTCCTTTTGTACACCGACCTCCAGCAGCGCTGGCTGCCCCGGGTCAGCCGCCTGGATTTTCAGACCGGTCTGCAGCACCTATCCAACGGCCAGGACGGCGACGCCAACCGCAGCCTCAACATCGCGTATGCCCAACCCATCCTGACTTACGGCGATTCCGAGCGCTACGCCCTGACCGTCGCCCCCCGGGTTTTCGCCTACCTGTCGCGGGCCAGTGAAAACAATGACATCGAGAACTACCGGGGCTATGCGGAGCTGCTGGTCAAATTCGGCCGCTGGGACGGCATGGAGCTGGCCACGACCCTGCGCAAAGGCAAAAGGGCCGGCAAGGGCAGCTGGCAGATGGATTTCTCGACCCCCATCGGAGACCTCCTGTTCGACAATCTGGACCTCTTCTTTCATGCCCAGTTTTTCACCGGCTACAGCGAAAGCCTGCTGCGCTACGACGAGAGCGATACCCGCATGCGGCTGGGCTTTTCGATTTACCGCTGAGGCGCTGCGGGAGATGCCGGCAGCGCGCGGGCAGCGGTTTGCGGCGGAAGGCAAGCCGGGTTGTTCGGGTTTGTGGAGACGGTATCAGGAGTCTTCAAGCTTGCGGGGCAATAGGTGGAGGTCACCCGAAAGCGCGTCTTGTAGACCGAGGTAGTCCTCGAGCTTCACCCAATCACCGCAGCCGGACGTTGCGCGACTGTCATCGCGCACTTTTTTAAGGAGCAGCAGTCGATGCCACCCACCCTTTGCATTCAGGCCGGAGCGCGCGCGCTGGCGATCCTGCGGGACGGGGGGCTGAAACCGGAGACCATCAAGGTCGTCGCCGGTGCCGCCGGCGGCCCCAAGTGGCTGATCCTCAGCCATGTCGACCGTTTTCTTTTCGGCAGCTGGGTCACAGGCCGCAGGTCGCCCCTGCACCTCGTGGGGTCATCATCGGGGGCCTGGCGCTTTGCGGCTGCGGCCCAAGCCGACCCGCTGGCAGCCATCGACCGGCTGGAACGGGCCTATATCGGTCAGCGCTACGATCCTCAGCCCTCCCCAGCCGCCGTGAGCCGCGAGGCCCGGCGCATTCTGGCGAGCTACGTCACGCCCCGGACGGCCGCTGAAATACTGGGGCACCCATGCCTGCGGCTCAATTTTCTGGCCGTCCGCAGCCGCGGGTCGCACCGGCGCCGGCTGCCGGCCGGGATGTGGCTGCGGATGGCGGCCGCAACGGCGCTCAACGCCGTCAAGCGGCGGTGGTTGGGTCTTCTTTTTGAACGGGTTCTCTTTCACGACCCCCGCGCCCTGCCGCCGTTTTATCCCATGACCGGCTTTCCCCTGCGCACGGTGGCGCTCGCCAGAGGCAACCTTGTCCCGGCGCTGCTCGCCTCGGGCGCCATCCCCTTGGTGATGGCCGGCGTCGACGCCATTCCCGGCGCCCCGCCCGGCCGCTACTGGGACGGCGGGGTGATCGACTATCATCTCGATCTGCCCTACGACCGCCGCCGCGACGGGCTGGTGCTCTACCCTCATTACACCGACCGCCTGGTTCCCGGCTGGCTGGACAAACGCCTGGCGCGGCGCCGGCCGGCCGCCGCGCACACCCGCAACGTCCTGCTGGTCAGCCCTTCGGCGGCCTTTCTGGAACGCCTGCCGCTCGGTAAAATCCCCGACCGCACCGACTTTGTCCGCTTCCGCGGCCGCGATGCGGCGCGCATCGCTTATTGGCGCAAGGCCGTTGACGCCGGTGCGTCCCTGGCCGATGATCTGGCCGACCTTTTGGCCGGCGGAAGGCTGCGCTCGACGGCCACCCCGCTGCCGATCTGAGCCCCGCCGGCCGGCCGCGAATTGGACCTTGACAAACCCGGGACGCTTGGGTAAGGGGAGGAACGAGTTCGAGGGCTAGCAGCGGCTCTGCAAGGATCTAATCGCCTGAACGTGCTGGGAAAAATATGAAATTCCTGCTCTGGTTCTGGTGGTGGCAGGCAACAGGAAGCGCGCCCACCGGAATGACACCCGAATAGAACATTCGTCCTGGGCAGCTTCGGCGATCGTCGCGGAGGGGGCCCACGACATATGGTGAACGCATCGAGCCGGGGCCTCTTAGGAGCGCCCCGGCTTTTTTATGGAAAAGGAAAGGCTGCACGTGAACCCAAAAAATCTCGCCCTGGGCAACGAGGCCATCGCCCAGGGGCTGCTGGAAAACGGCTGCGCCATCGCCACCGCCTACCCCGGCACCCCCGCCTCGGAGATCCTTTCGTCCCTGGCCCACCTGCAGCGCCAGACGGGCGCCGCCCTGCACGCCCAGTGGGCGGTCAACGAAAAGATCGCCTTCGAAATCGCCTATGCCGGCTGCCAGGCCGGTCTGCGCACGGCCGTCAGCATGAAACAGGTGGGCCTGAACGTGGCCGCCGACCCGCTCATGAGCGCCGCGTACATGGGCACCAAGGGCGGATTCGTGGTTATCAGCGCCGACGATCCGGGGCCGCACTCCTCCCAGACCGAACAGGACAGCCGGCTGATGGCCATGCTGGCCAAGATCCCGGTGCTGGACCCCGACTCCCCCGCCCAGGCCCGCGAGCTGGTGGCCGAAGCCTACAACCTGTCCGAAGCGTTTCGCATTCCGGTGATGCTGCGACCCACCACCCGGGTCTGCCACGCCCGCCAGGACATACCGCCCCTGGCCTTCAATCCCCGTGAGCGCAAGCCGGCTTTTGAAAAAAACCCGGCCCGCTGGGCCGCGACCCCCAAGTTCCGCAACCAGCTGCACCGCGAACTGGAGCAGAAGCTGGCCGCTATCGCGGGTTACCCGGCGACCGCCCCGCTCAAGCTGACCGCGGCACAGGGGACCCCCAAGGCCATCGTCGTTTCCGGAGTCGCCGCCGCCCACGCGGCCGAGATCATGGCCGAACTGGGGCTCGGCGACCGGATCGCCCTCTATCAAGTGCGCCAGCCTTTTCCGCTGCACACCGACTTCACGGCGCAGCTCCTGGCCGCCCACAGCGATATTCTGGTGATCGAGGAAACCATGGGGGTGATCGAAATGCAGCTCGCCGACCGGCAGCGGGTGCAGGGCAAGCTGAGCGGCGCGGTCTCCCGGGTGGGGGAAATCCTGCCGGAGGCGGTGGAAAACAGCATCCGCGAATTTGCCGGGCTGGCGGGCAAAGTGCCCAGCCTGCCGACCGTTCCCGGCCGACGCCCGACCCTGTGCGCCGGCTGTCCTCACCGGGCCAGCTACTTCGCCATCAAGAAGGCCGCCCCGCGCGCGATCTACACCGGCGACATCGGCTGCTACACCCTGGGGCTCAATCTGGGCGCGGTGGACACGGTGCTCTGCATGGGGGCCGCCATCAGCCAGGCGGCCGGTTTTTACCACGCTTACAAAAACGAGCCCAAACCGCCGGACATCGTGGCCACCATCGGCGATTCGACCTTTTTTCATGCCGGCGTGCCGGCCCTGATCGACGCGGTGGTCCAGGGGGTCAAGTTCGTCCTGGTGATTCTCGACAACCGCACTACCGCCATGACCGGCAACCAGCCGACGCCGGCAACCGGAACGGGCGCTATGGGCGAGCCGCTCAACCAGGTGGACATCGAAAGCCTGGTGCGCGGCTGCGGCGTGAGCCGCTGCGAAACCGCCGACCCCTACGCGATTGAAGCGTTTACACGCACGCTGCGCTCAGCGGTCAAGTACAGCCGCGCCAGCGGGCCCGCGGTCGTGATCGCGCGGCACCCCTGCCTCCTCGACAAGCGCCGGCAGGAGACGGCTGCACCCGCCGGGCCGCTGTCGGTCAGCGATGCCTGCGACGGCTGCGGCTACTGCCTGAAAAACTTCGAATGCCCGGCGATGGTCATCGATCCTGAAACCGAGCGGGTGCGCATCGACCCGCTTGTTTGCAGCGGGTGCGGCGTGTGCCTCACCATCTGCCCCCAGAAGGCCATCGCCGCCTGTCACAACGACTAACGCCGCAAGGGCCGGGAGATGCTATGCAAGCGCCATCACATCAGCAAATCGTCATCAGCGGCGTCGGCGGTCAGGGCGTGCTGTTCGTGACCCGCCTGCTGGCCGAAGCGGCCATCGCGAGAGGCCTTGCGGTGCTCTCCTCCGAAACCCACGGCATGGCCCAGCGGGGCGGCACGGTGCTCTCGCACCTCAAGCTGGGCGACTTTTCAAGCCCCCTGATCCGCCCCGGGCATGCCGATCTGCTGCTGGCCTTGAAGGCCGAAAACATCGCCCAGCACGTGGCCTTTCTCAAACCCGACGGCTGGATCGCCGTCAACGCGGCGGCTGCCGCAGGCGACGGCGGAGGCCGCTGCACCCGGGCGCTGGACGCCGACCGCCTGGCCCGCCGGCTTGCCAACCCCAGAGCCGTCAACCTGATCCTGCTGGGTTTCGCCCTGGCCGGCAGCATGCCCCTTTTCTGTGATCTGGCTGACATTCAAAGCGTGCTGCAAAAGCGCCTGGGCGCCAAACCGGCGCTCCTGCAAGACGCGCTGGCGGCCCTTGCAGCCGGCGCCTCGGCCCCGGCAGCCTTCTAAAAACACCCAAAGGAGGGTTTCATGCGTTTCATTCCCCAAGAGCTGCCCCCGGAAAAGCTGCAGCACCTCCAGCTCGAGGGCCTGAAGTGGACCGTGGCCCACGCCTGCGACAACTCACCCGCCTACCGCCGCAAATTTGACGCCGCGGGGGTGGCCCATAAGGACATCCGCTGCCTGGCGGATATCGTCCATCTGCCGTTTACCGACAAGGAGGACCTGCAGGCGGAATACCCCTTTCCCCTGCGGGCGGTGCCCTTTGAAGAGATCACCCGCATTCACGCCTCCTCGGGCACCACCGGCAAACGCAAGGTGCTGTGCTACACCCAGCGGGACGTGGACGTGTGGGCCGAGCTTTTCGCGCGCTGCTATGAACTGGCCGGACTGACCCGCGCGGACCGCGTCCAGATCGCGGTCGGCTACGGACTGTGGACCGCTGGTGCGGGCTTTCAGGCCGGCTGCGAGCGCTTCGGCGCGATGGCCATTCCGCTGGGGCCGGCCAACGCCGAGATGCACTGCGAGATGCTGGTGGACATGGGGGCGACCGTCTTCTGCTCCACCGCGTCGATGGCGCTCTTGATGGCCGAAGAAATCCACAAGCGCAACCTCGGCGGCCGGATCCGCCTGCAGAAGATCATCCTCGGTGCCGAGCGCCACAGCGACGCCATGCGCGCCCGCATCAAGGCCCTCATGGGCGTCGAGCACATCTTCGACATCTACGGGCTGACCGAACTCTACGGCCCCGGCAGCGGCCTGGACTGCCGCTGCCACAGCGGCATCCACTACTGGGCGGATCATTTCATCTTCGAAATCATCGACCCGGCAACCCTGCAGCCCGTGCCCGCAGGCACCCAGGGGGAGCTGGTGGTCACGACCCTGCGCAAGGAGGCCAGCCCCCTGATCCGCTACCGCACCCACGACCTGACCCGCCTCATCGAAGGCCCCTGCGCCTGCGGCATTCCCTTTCCGCGCCACGATCGGATCATGGGCCGCAGCGACGACATGTTCATCTACCGGGCGGTCAACATCTACCCCAGCCAGATCGACCACGTGCTCAGCCAGGTTGCGGGGACCGGCAGCGAGTTCCAGATTCATCTGATGGGCCGCGAAAACGGCCGTGACCGGATGGTCATTAAGGTCGAACGCGGGCAGGACGCCGGCCCGGCCGACGACCGGCAGCTGGCCGAGCGGATTGCCACCGAGGTCCGGCGCAAGGTGCTGGTGCGCAGCGATGTGGAACTCGTCGCCCACGGCAGCCTGCCGCGCACCCAGCGCAAAAGCCGGCGGGTTTTCGACCACCGCAACGGCGACGGCGGCAGCGCCTGACGATCCCCAAACACCGGCCGGCTGCAGCCCGAAGCCCGCACGACATCAACGAGGTAGCACACAGGAGGAGGGAAAACACCATGGTTTCACGATTCAGAAACATCCGATGGGCCATCTTACCGGCGCTCGCAGCGCTCTGCAGCCTTGCCGCGCTCCCCGCGAGCGCCGCTCCGGTCACCCTCAGCTACGCCAATTTCCCGCCGGCGCCGACCTTCCCCTGCGTCCAGATGGAGCGCTGGAAGCAGGAGGTGGAAAGCCGCAGCGAGGGGCAGGTGCGCATCGACACCTTTCCCGGGGGCACCCTGCTGGACGCCAAGGACATGATGGACGGCGTGATTGCCGGCCAGGCGGACATCGGCTGCCTCTGCATGGCCTACCAGCCCGGCCGCTTCGTGGTCACCAACGCCACCAGCCTGCCGCTGGGCATCCCCAACGCCCGGGTCGGCAGCCTGGTGCTCTGGGATCTCTACCAGAAATATCAGCCCCAGGAGTTTGCCGGCGTCAAGGTGCTCACGATGTTCGCCAGCGCGCCCGCCAATATCATGTCCAAGAAAGCGGTCCAGAGCCTGGCGGACCTCAAGGGGCTCGATCTGCGGGCTTCCGGCGGCGCGGCCGAGATTCTCAAGGCCTGGGGCGCGAACCAGGTGGGCATGCCCATGTCGGCCACCCCGGAGGCCCTTCAAAAGGGCGTGGTGCAGGGGCTGTTCTCCTCGCTGGAGGTGATGAAAGACCTTAAATTTGCCGAAATCTGCAAATACGTCACCCTCACCGACACCGTGATCTACCCCTTTGCCGTGGTGATGAACATCGAGCGTTGGAACGCCCTGCCGCCGGCGGTTCAGAAGGTCATGGACGACCTGCGGGAGGAGCAGGCCGAATGGACCGGCACTTACATGGACACCCATGTCCAGGAGTCGTTGAACTGGTCCCGCGACACCCATCAGGTAACGGTCATCAGCCTTTCGGAAGCCGAAAAGGCCGAATGGAACCGGCTGCTGCAGCCGATCACCGACCAGTGGGTGCAGTCGGTCGGCACCGACACCTTTCCGGCCGCGGCCATCGTCAAGGACATCCAGGCGCTGATCCAGCGGCACGGCCGTTAGCCGCCCGGCGCGCCTGAACCTCCCAAGACCCCGGGCGAAACCGTCCGGGGCTGTTTCCGGACCTCCATGGAAAAAGCGCTCGCAAAACTGATCTGCTGGGTCAACCGCTGGCTGGTCCTGACGGCCGGGGTGTTTCTGGTGGCCATGATCCTGCTGACCTGCGCCAATATCGGGCTGCGGATTGCCTGGCTGCCCATTCAGGGGACCTTCGAACTGATGGGCTTCTTCGGCGCGCTGGTGACGGCCTTGAGCCTGGCCTACACCCAGGCCCAGCGCGGCCACATCGCCGTGGACGTGCTGATCAACACCTTCCCGCCCGGCGTGCGGCGGCTGCTCGGTCTGGTCAACAGCGCCGTGTGCACCGTGTTTTTCGCGGTGGTGGCCTGGCAGCTGGCCGACAAGGCCGCGGTGCTGCGGCAAACCGGCGAACTCACCGAAACCCTGCGGGTGCCGTACTACCCTTTCACCTACGGGGTGGCGGCGGGCTGCGCGATACTGGCGGTGGTGTTCTTCGCGGAGGCGGTCAAGGGGCTGCGCCCCTCCCGGGGAGGCCGCAAGTGAGCCTGGCCTGGGTGGGGATATCCGGCATCGGGATCCTGATGGTCATTCTCTTTGTTCTGGGGATGCCGGTGGGAGTTGCCATGGGCATCGTCGGTTTCGGCGGCTTCTGCTACGTGGTGTCCCTCAAGGCCGGACTCAACATGGTCGGCGCGGTCTATTGGTCGACCTTCTCGCAATACGGTCTGACGGTGATCCCGCTGTTTATTTTCATGGGTCAGATCGCCTATTACTCGGGCATCAACGAGAAGCTCTACACCGCAGCCTACAAATGGGTGGGACATGTCCGCGGCGGCATCGCCATGGCGACCGTGCTGGCCTGCTCGGCCTTTTCGGCCATTTGTGGCTCCAACGCGGCCACCGCCGCGACCATGTCGACGGTGGCCCTGCCCGAGATGAAGAAATATCGCTACAACCCGATGCTCAGCACGGGAGCCGTGGCCTGCGGCTCCACCCTGGGGGTGGTGATCCCACCGAGCGTCGTGCTGATCGTCATCGGGCTTTCAACAGGGCAGTCGATCGCACGCCTTTTTTACGGCGGGATCGGGGCGGGCGTGGTCCTGACACTTTTTCTGATGGGGACGGTTTATCTGGTCTGCCGGCGCCACCCCGACTGGGGGCCGGTGGGCCCGCGCTTCAGCCTTGGCGACCGGGTCGCGGCGCTCTGCGGTGCGATGGAGATGGCGCTGTTGTTTCTGCTGGTGATGCTGGGGCTCTATTTCGGGGTCTTCACACCGGCCGAGGCCGGGGCCGCCGGTTCATTCTTCGCCGTGGCGATCAGCCTGGGCCGGGGGCTGCTCTCCTGGCAGGGATTTTTTTACGCCATCAAGGACACCCTGCGGATTTCCTGCATGGTGATCACGATCGTGGCCGGTGCCGTCATCTTCGGCCGTTTTTTGACGGTCACGCGCATCCCTTTCGACATCGCCGCCTGGGTGGTGGACCTCCCCGTGCCCAAGGTGGTCGTCATCAGCATCATTTTCGTGATCTACATCATCGGCGGCGCCGTCATGGACGCCCTGGCGCT
>JAABRJ010000192.1 GCA_011390985.1 Desulfobacteraceae bacterium | reverse complement strand
TGCTGATCACCATCCCGATCTTCTTCCCGGTCGCCACCCAGCTGGGCTACGACCCCATCTGGTTCGCGGTCACGATCACGGTGATCACCACCCTGGGGGCCGTTACCCCGCCGGTGGGCGCGACCACCTACGTGGTCGGCGCGATGGCCAAGGACGTGCCCCTCGAGGACGTCTTCAAGGGCACCGCCTACTTCCTGCCCGCCTATCTTCTCTGCATCGCCCTGCTGATGCTGTTCCCACAGATCGTAACCTTTCTCCCGCGCCTGATCCCCTGATCCGAGCGCAGTCACCCGCTGCGCCGCCGGTGCTGCGCTGGGCCGGTCATGCGGCGATTGCCGCCCGGATCTTTTCGGAAAGCTGCCCCATGTCGAAAGGCTTCTGGACGAACCCGTTGCAGCCCCGCGCCAGGATCTGGCTGGCGCGGCCGTCGATGCTGTAGCCGGAACAGAGCAGCACGCGCACCGCCGGGTCGATGGCCTTGAGCCGGTCGAAGGTCTCACCGCCGTTCATGCCCGGCATGACCATGTCCAGAATAACCAGGACCACCTGGCCGCGATGCGCCCGGTAAAGTTCCAGCGCGGCCTGGCCGCTGTCGGCGGGCAAGACCGTGTAGCCGAGTTTCTGGAGCATGGCCGCCACCACGTCGAGGATCACCGGCTCGTCATCCACCAGCAGAATCGTCCCTGACCCCTGGTGGGGGGCTTCCGCCGGCGGCAGGGTTTCGGCTGCTGCGACGTCTGAGGCCGGCAGGTGAATGTGGAAAAGAGCGCCCTCGCCCTTGCGGCTGGAGACGGTCACTGCGCCGCCGTGGTTCTTGACAATGCCGTAGACCGAGGCCAACCCCAGGCCTGTGCCACGCGCCCGGTCCTTGGTGGTGAAAAAGGGCTCGAAGATCCGCTGCTGGATTTCGGGATCTATGCCCTCCCCGCTATCGGCCACCGCGATGCGCACATACCGCCCTGCCGCCAGCCCCAGCGGCCGGGCGGCTTCCTCCGCCAGATGGCGGTTTTCGGTTGCAACCTTCAGGGTCCCGCCGGCGGGCATGGCCTGCCAGGCGTTCACGAACAGATTGAGCAGCACCTGTTCGATCTGGCTGCGATCACCGGCCACGTCCCAGAGCGCCTCCTGGAAGCGGGTTTGAATGTCGATTTCCCTGTGGGTCCGACCGAACATCCGACTGCAGGCATCGATCAGGCGGTTGAGGTCGACGGGCTTGACGACGTATTTGCCGCCGCGCGCAAACCCCAGCAGCTGCCGCGTGAGATCGGCGGCGCTGAGGATGCAGGCGTCGATGCCTTTCAGGTTTTCGCGATGCCGCGGCGGGAATTCGGGATCGCACATCATCAGGGAGTTGTGCCCCTGCACCCCCATCAGGAGGTTGTTGAAATCGTGGGCGATGCCGCCGGCGAGCGTGCCGATGGCCTCCATCTTCTGGGCCTGCTTGAGCTGCGCTTCGAGCTTTTCCTTTTCCTCATAGGCCGCCTTCAGCTCGCTGATATCACGGCTTACAAGCAAAAGATGGGGCTCATTGTTGAGCACCAGCGACCGGCCGGAAACCAGCCCGGACAGCGCCCGGCCGTCCTTGGCGATAAAGGCGATCTCCATGCTCAGGACCCGCCCGCTGCGGCGGACCTCCTCCAACACCCGTCGGCGGTCGTCGGGGTTTTGCCAGATGCCGATCTCGCGGCTCGTCCGGCCGATGACCTCCTCCCGCAGATAGCCGGTCACCTGGCTAAAGGCCTGATTGACGTCGCTGTAAGTGCCGTCGGCCAGCCGGGTGAGGGTCACCGGGTCGGGCAGCGTCTGGTAAACCGCCCGCAGCCGCTCCTCGCTGGCCCGCAGGTCGTTTTCGGCCTGCTTGCGGGCGCTGATATCGGTATACACCGCCACAACCCCCTGGAGCTCGCCCTTGACCATGATCGGTGTGCCCGCGGCGATCACCGGGATGGGGCGGCCGTCCTTGGCGTAGCGGACCGTTTCGAGCGGCTCGAATTTTCCGCCGGCCAGCACCCGCCGGGTGATCGCGGCGGCCTCCGGGTAGACGTCCGCCCGGGCCACAAGGTCGTCCAGATTACGGCCGACAGCCTCTTCGAACGTATAACCGAAAAGATTCTCGGCACCGGGGTTCCATTCCAGAACGTGGTGCTTTCTATCGAGCGTGATGATGGCGTCGGGCGCGTGGAAAAGAATGGACTCCAGGAACTTGCGGCGTTTGATGAGCTCCTCTTCGGCCTCCTTGCGGGCGGTGATGTCCGCGGCGATCCCGGTGAGACGCGTCCCCCGGCCGCTCGCGGCCGAGATGGCCACCCCGCGGTCGGCGATCCAGCGCACCGCGCCGTCGGGCCGCACGATCCGGTACTCACGGGTTTCCGCCCCACTGGTGGCCGCGATGCGTGCCAGCCAACCCTCGGCCGCGGCCCGGTCATCCGGGTGGATGCTGCGGATCCATTCGCCGAAATCGGCGCACAAAGCCGCCACCGGACGCCCCCAGATCGTTTCGTAGGCGGGGCTGGCATACACCATCCGCTGCGCGCTCCAGTCCAACAGCCAGAAAACCTCGCGCACATGCGCGGCCATTTCGCGGAAGCGCTCTTCGCTCTGGCGCAGGGCGTCTTCGACCTGGCGGCGGTCCTCGATTTCCTGCCGCAGCTG
>JAABRJ010000191.1 GCA_011390985.1 Desulfobacteraceae bacterium | reverse complement strand
GGAATTGTTTACCTGACATGGCCTGACTCCTGTTTGCAGATGAAAAAGGTTTCCCCGGGTCGCACCCCGCCAAAAGGGAAAATGGGGTATCGGCGGGACGGCTGACGCCCGCGCCCAGGCCCCATTTAACTGTTTTGGTACTAATAACGGTCCGTTGGCCCTCAAGCACCGGGCCAGGACCAATTTCAGCGGGTTTCCATAAACCCCAGGACAACGGTTCCAGCCCGGACTTTGTCGCCGACCGACACCGACAAATCGGTCTCGACCGGCATGTAAACGTCAAGACGCGAGCCGAAGCAGATAACGCCGAAGCGCTGGCCGCGCAGCACCCGCTGATCTTCGCGGACGTAGCAGATGATCCGCCGGGCGATGAGCCCGGCAATCTGCACGACGCACAGCTTCTGTCCCTGCGCGTTTTCCAGCCAAACCGCGTTGTGCTCGTTATCCTTCGAAGCCTTGTCGAGGTGGGCCGAAAAAAACTTGCCGGGACAGTAAGCAATTTTTTTGACGGTGCCCTCAATCGGGGTCCGGTTCACGTGCACGTTGAAGACTGACATGAAGATGCTGATCTTTTTGCAGCGCCCATCATAGAAAGGCGATTCTTCCAGCACCTCGGCGGTGATCACCCTGCCGTCGGCAGGCGAGACAACCGCCCCCGGCTTGGCCGGAATGACCCGGTCCGGGTCCCGGAAAAAAAAACAGACGCACAGGGTTGCCGTCAGACCCAAAAGCGCCGGCAGCGCAAACCCGAGCATGGCAAAGATCGCTGTGATAAAAGCCCCGGCGAGGATCATGGGCACGCCGGCCCTGGCAACCGGAAGGGTTGCCTGCCCGGGGGGATCGGACCAGCTGAAGTTATTCATAGAAAACATCTTGCGAAACGTAGGTTATGGAATCGGACCACCCGGCGGAACCCGCGCGCTTGCCGCAAAAAACCAGCCCGTGACAGATATCCAAATAATTTCAAAAAGTCAATCAAGATAGCAATTTAATCGATGGAACCGCACGCCTCAGGGCAGCCGCTCGGCCGCCAGGCGGAGATGCGTCTCCGCATCCGATTTTCGGACATAAATCGGCTGGAGATTTTCCAGAGACGTCAGCCCCCCCTTGGCCAGTCGATCCCGGCCCAGAAAGGCGACCGACGAGGGCCGCAGATAGTTCTGGGCGGCCGGCACAAACCGGGCCTTTGCGCCGAGCGTATGCGCGATGAGATCTTGGTAAAGCAGCACACCGCTGCCGACAAAAAGACAGGGCTGTGCAATTCCCCGAATCGCGGCGGCCGGGTCCTGCACCTGATCCGGGGTCTCCCGAACCAGGGTGTCCGCATCGAAACGAAACCGTGCGGCATAGACCTCTCCCCGGCGCGCATCCATCAGCGCCACAATCGGCGATCCTGCGCGGGGGTGCTGCCAGGCCAGGGCCGCCAGGGTTGAAACCCCCACCAGGGGCTTGTCCAAGGCCGAGGCCAGACCTTTGAGGGTGCTGATGCCGATCCGAAGCCCGGTGAAGGAGCCGGGCCCCAGGGTCACGGCAAAAGCGCCAAGGGCCGTGAGCGGGACATTTGAGCGCGCCAGAACCTCCCGGATCATGCCCATCAGATGAACCGAGTGGGTTTCACGGCTGACCAGCAGCATTTCGGCCAGCAGCTGGTCATTTTCAATCAGGGCGACCCCGCAGCTTTGGGTTGCCGTGTCGACCGCCAGAAATTTCATTGCCCCTCCCGGGCGTGAGACCGCCGCTCTGCATTCAGCCGATCCGCGCCGGGTTTTCGGGACGCACGATTGACCGCCCCCGATTGAAACCGGCCACCGTCGGCGTCATTGCCCGGCATTTTCGACCGGCTGCGGTTTTTTGGCACGGCCTTTTCGGGCGGCGGGCGCTATCGGGGCTTCCTCGAGCGCCACGGCCAGGACTTGATCCATATGGACAACCGGCACGAACTTGATTTTACGTTTGACGTAGGCCGGCAGTTCAGTGAGGTCCTTGCGGTTTTTCTCCGGCATGACGATGGTGCGAATACCCGCCCGCAGGCCGCCCAGGGCTTTTTCCTTGAGGCCGCCGATGGGCAGCACCCGGCCGCGCAGGGTGATCTCCCCGGTCATGGCCACATCCTTGGCGACCGGCCGCCGCGTCAGGGCCGAGATCAGGGCGGTGGCCATGGCGATCCCGGCTGATGGCCCGTCCTTGGGAATGGCCCCGGCCGGCACGTGGATGTGCACATCCAGGTTGTCCAGAACGGTTTCCTTGACCTTGAAGGCTTTCAGGTTGGCCCGCGCATAGGTCATCGCCGCCCGCGCCGATTCCTGCATGACCTCCCCCAACTGACCGGTGACGATCAACTCGCCCTTGCCGCCGAAAAGCGACACCTCCACGTAGAGGACCTCCCCGCCCACCTGGGTCCAGGCCAACCCGGTGGCTAGCCCCACCTGGCTTTCTTCCTGGTCCATTTCGGGGAAGAATTTTGGAATCCCCAGCAGCTTGGGAAGATTGCCGCGGGTCACCAGAAACTTTTTTTTGCCCCCTTCGGCGACTTTGCGGGCAACCTTGCGGCAGATGGTCCCCAGTTCGCGCTCGAGATTGCGCAACCCCGCCTCGGAGGTGTACTCGGTGATGATCTGGCGCAGGGCCCCGCCGCTGATGGTCAACTGCCCGGGCTTGAGGCCGTTTTCCTTCAACTGCCGCGGCAGCAGGTAAGCTTCGGCAATGTCCTGTTTTTCATCCTCGGTGTACCCCGAGAGGGTGATCACCTCCATCCGGTCGAGGAGCGCCGAAGGGATGGTGTCGGTGAGGTTGGCCGTCAGGATGAACATCACGCTGGAAAGGTCGAAGGCCAGGTTCAGGTAGTGGTCGCTGAATTCGGAATTCTGTTCCGGGTCCAGCGCCTCCAAGAGCGCCGAGGAAGGGTCGCCTCGGAAGTCGTAGCCCAGCTTGTCGATCTCGTCCATCATGAAAACCGGGTTGTTGGTGCCGCACTGCTTCAAGCCCTGCAGGATGCGCCCCGGCATGGAACCGATGTATGTCCGGCGATGGCCGCGGATTTCGGCTTCATCCCGGATGCCGCCGAGCGAAATCCGGACGAACTTGCGTTTCAGGGCGCGGGCGATGGCCTGGCCCAGCGAGGTTTTTCCGACCCCCGGGGGGCCGACGAAGCACAGGATCGGGCCCTTCATTTTGGGATTGAGCTTGCGCACGCTGAGGTACTCGAGAATCCGATCTTTAACCGGCGCCAGACCGTAATGATCCCGGTCGAGAACCTCCTTGGCCTTGGGGATGTCGATCACATCCTTGGTGGCTTTCTGCCAGGGCATCTCCACCAGCCAGTCCAGATAGGTCCGGATCATGGTGGATTCGGCCGCTTCGGGGTGCATCTGCTCCAGGCGTTTGAGCTGACGCTGGGCCTCGTCGGCAGCTGGCTTGGGCATCCTGGCTTTTTTGCATTTCTTGCGGTACTCGTCGACTTCCTGGGTTTTATCGTCCAGATCTCCCAACTCCCGATGAATGGCACGCACCTGCTCCCGCAGAAAATAATCGCGCTGGCTTTTGGAGATCTCATCGCGCACATCCGACTGGATTTTGGCCTGCATGGAAGACAGATCCACTTCCCGGGAAAGGAGTTCGTTGACTTTCTTGAGCCGCTCCTGGGAATCGACCATCTCCAGCAGGGCTTGGGACTCCTCGATCTTGAGTTTCAGGTTGGAGGCCACCAGATCCGCCAGGCGCCCCGGGTCTTCGATGCTCTCCAAAATCGTCCCCACATCGTTGGTCAGCTCCCCCCGCAGCGCCAGGATCTTTTCACTGCTCTCGCGGACGTTGCGCATCAGGGCTTCGATCTCGAGATCCGCCGCCTTGGTGGGTTCTTCTTCCAGCAGTTCGATCTTGACCCGGTAATAAGACTTTTTGCGGACATAGCGGATGATCCTTGCGCGGCCCAAGCCCTGCACGAGGGCTTTCATCCGGCCGTCCGGCAGCTTGAGCATCCGCAGGATCCGCCCCACGGTGCCCACCTGATAGATTTCCTCCGCCTTGGGGTTTTCGAGGCCGGGCTGCTTCTGGGTGGCCAGAAACAGAAACCGATCCTGGGCCATGGCCTCCTCAACCGCCCGCACCGACTTTTCGCGGCCGATAAAAAGCGGCAGCAGCATGTCGGTAAAAATCACCACATCCCGGACGGGAAGCAGCGGCAAAACGTCGGGGAGGTCCTTGAAATCTTCGCTTTCCTCGATGATACTGATCAGATCGTCCCTGTCACTTTCAGCCATTCTTGCTCCTATGGGGGAAATTGACCCTTTGCGGTGAAAATTCGGAAAGCTGCCCGTCGCCGTTCCCTGAAAGGGTTCGATTCGGCAAATCTTTAAAGTAAGACATTTATGCCTTCTGACAATGATTCGGGGTTGATTTTTGCCCGGACCTTACAATATTGCCCGATGATACGCAATTGCGGCAGCAAATCAAGGCCCGTGCGGCGCGTGCCGATAGAAACTCGTGAGGCGCCGGCCGCCACCAGGGCCCGGTGGGCGGCTTTTCGTCGCCCGACGGCCTTCACCCCACACGCCAACCCGGCAGTGTAAAAAAAGGACAGACCTCGCCACAATGCCAATCGCCTTCGCCCCTGAGCTTCCGGCCTTCATCCTCGGTGCGTGTATCGG
>JAABRJ010000190.1 GCA_011390985.1 Desulfobacteraceae bacterium | reverse complement strand
GGATCGACAAGTCCCTATTGGGCGGGATCACATAGACGTGGCCCGGTGCGAGCTTGTGGCGGTCCCGCACCTGAACGACCGGCATGCGGGTTACGCGCTGCAGCAGCTCCACCAGGATGCCCTTGTGGGTCGGGTCCAGGTGCTGGACGATGACAAAGGCCATGCCGCTATCTTCCGGCACGTGCTTCAAAAAGAGCTCCAGGGCCTCAAGCCCCCCGGCCGAGGCCCCGATGCCGACGATCGGAAACGCGGTCTGCGTTCCCGCAAGCTGCGGCTCCGGCGGCATGGGCGCCGCCGCCGCTTTCTTGCGTATTTTCTCGCCGGATGGCTTTTTCATGGTCGCGGTCCTTCGATTATGGTTTCATACCACATATTTCTTTCAGCGAAAATTGGAATGGTGTCGGGGTGACATAAGGACCCACCCCGCCGCACCCCTCAATCGGGCGCGTGCCAAGCCGCCCGTCCGCCCCAACCGTTTGCGGTGTTAAAATTTAGAAGCCGCTGGACGATAAGCATCCTTGAAGATGCGGCGGGTCAACGGCCCGCGCTCCGAATAGCGGGCAGCAGCCATTGGCGCAAATCGGCCCGTTTTGCGTGCGGCCGGGCGATGCCATTCAGACCTGGTTGTCCGACATTTTCGCACAAGGCAATATCAAAGACGTAAAATCCCCCCCATCGCCTACCGCGCGATGCATCCACCCAGCAGAGGTTTGCCAGGAAATGAAAAACGTTTTGATCGTCGACAGCGACCCTTTCATTCGCAGTCTTTTTACGGGCCTGCTCAAAAGCCAGAGCGGGTTTTTGAAGGTATGGACGGCCGAAAACGCCGAGGCGGCTTGCGCGCTGACCGCAAGGCAGCCCTTTCAGGTCGTCATCGCCGGCCAGAACCTCTCCGAGCTGGAAGCAACGGAGCTCGTGACCCATGCGGCCCAACGCCAGCCGCCGATCCGCGTCATTGTTTTGAGCGGCCGCCCCTCCAGCATGCTGCGCAGCCGGATCCGCAAAAGTAGCAGCGCCATCCACTTCGACCACACCCAGGACATCGGCCAACTGGCCCGACGCCTTTTCACCGAACTGGGTATCGATTTCGGCGGCCAGGTGAAGGGCATCGGCCTTTCCGCTTTCCTGCAGATGATGGAGCTTGAAGGCCGCTCCGCTACCCTGCAGATCAGCGCCAAGGGAAAGACCGGTTGCCTTTATCTCGCGGAGGGCGAACCCGTCGCCGCCGCCCTGGGGCCGCTTTCAGGCAAGGCGGCGGCGCTGGTGATTCTGGGATGGAAGCAGGTGACCGTCGACATCGACTACAGCCCACCGGAGAAGAAACAAGAGTTCAGCGAATCCCTCATGAACCTGCTGTTGGAGGCCGGACGTCTGGATGATGAAAAAAGCAGCCGCCTGTCCGAAAAACGCCGCCACGAGCGCTTTGACTGCCTGGTGGCCGTTGATTACGACGTCAGCAACGCTACCTATCAGAGCTTCCTGCGCGATATCAGCCTTGGCGGCGCCTATCTGGAAAGCGAGCAGCCCGTGTTGCCGGGCTCACGCCTGACCCTGAGCCTGTCCGCGCCCGGCGTGGCGCGTGCCTGCAAAGTCCAGGGCAAAGTGATCCGCAGCGACCCGAAGGGCATCGGGGTCAGTTTCGAAAATCTCAGCCTGAAACAGAAAGAGATTATCCAGTCCCTGGCCGAGCTGCGCCCGCGGCTGGCAACCGGGGCCGGGTTGGATGCTGCGGAGGAGCCGGGCCTGGAACTCTTTGGCTAAACGCACAGAGGGCGCTTGTTTTTGTGGCGGCAGGCCAGTCTTGAGAGGCGTAGCCGCCAGCCGTTGGTCTGGGCCGGCCCGCCAAGCAGCAGCAGGCGCGATTTACCGCGGTCAAAAGCCCCAGGGCCGGACAGCCGGATTTTTAAAGGGCGATGGATCGCTCAACAGGGGTACTTATCCGGGCGATATCGAAATGAAAAAGATCTTCATCAGCAACAACCATCAGGCCCCTTTTCTGTGCGAGGCCTGCGGCAAACAGGTGGTAAAGGATGTCAGCCGCTTCGCGACGCTCGATCACAAAATTCAGCTCAAGTGGACCTGCGCTTGTGGCCAGCCCAACAGCGTCATGCTGGAGCGCCGCCGGTTTTTTCGAAAAAACGTCACCCTGTCGGGAGCCTATTCGTTTGAAACCCCGGACGGCAGGTCCCTCCGCGCCGCCGTCAGACTGTTGGATATTTCCCAGCGCGGGGTGCGCTTCAGACTGGCGGACCACCACCGCCAGCCACCGCTGCAGATTGGGCAGCGGCTTTCCATCCGTTTCAATCTTAACGATGAATTTCAGACCGCCATCAACCGGGAGGTGACCGTTCGCAAAATAAACGGCGACATCGTAGGCGCGGAATTCATTTCCGCGGGCAATTATGACAAACTCGGGTCCTACCTGCTTTTTCACGACGAGTGAGCCGTTTTTTTGTGAAAAGGGTTTCACCCGCGAAACCCAAGCGGTTCTGATCGAGGCCCGCGCTTTGCTGGCGATCCAACGGGGCGCCATCCGAAAAAACCCTGCGCCCTGGAGGACGGCTGCAGTTGCAAGGGCCAGCAAAGCAATCGCCGTCAGCTGCAGAAAACAGCGCCGGCGGTGCGTCATTCTCCAGGGGGGCAGCAGAAAGGCGACCGTGCAGCCGCCGCAGACGAAAAAAACCGTGAAATAACGGGCGTTGCCCGGCATCCAAGCGGGAATGAGGGCCACCAGCAGAAAATAGGCGCCCAGCGCCAGCGCCAGGGCCTTGAGACGCCGGGCGCCTTTAACAAATGCCCATCCGAGCGCCGGCAGCATCAAAAAGCCGGCGAAAGGACCGAACCAGGCCAGGTCGGTCTGGGGCGGCACGCACACGGCAAACGGGGCCGCCAGCCCCCGGGTGGCAAGAGCCGTCGGCAGCAGGCGGTCGTGAAGCCACTGCAGGCCTACCCCCCAGTTGATACCGAACACCCAGGCCGCCAGAGACTCCCCGGCCGGGGTCAGGTCGAGAACCTGCAAGCCGTAGCGCACAAGATTCCCGGCAAAGCCGGCCAGCCCGTCGGCATTATAGGCCCAATCGACGCCGGGCGGCGACCCTACCCAGTTTTTTCCTGCCAGGGTGTTCAAACCAATGAGCCAGGTCTGGGAAAAAATCAAAAACGGGACCACGGCCGCCAGTCCTGCAAGCGGTGCCTGAAAAAGCATATCCCACCAGATCCGGCCGCCGTGACGGCGAAAGAGCACCACCGCAGCAAGCCCCAGGCCGACGGCCGGAAACACCAGACACATCCTGCCGCCCGAAATACTGAACGCCAGCATCAACAGCATCATCAGGAGGTCTTTGACATCGGGGCGTTCGACGGTCCGGTAGAGCAGCAGAACAAAAAGCAGCGCAGCGGCCGCCGGAATGATTTCAGCCCCGCTCGAAACCGCCTGAAAAACCAGGCGGGGCATGCTGACGACCAACAGGGTCACGCTAATCGCCGTGGGGGGCCAGGCATAGCGCCGGCACAAGGCATAGGTGGCAAAGCAGATGGACAGGTAGGCCGACCAGGCGAAAAGCCCCGTTGCGGGACCGACGGCGCGGCCGGCAAACATCCGGTCCAGAATGAGGGTGTTGAGCGGCGCCAACGCCTGGTCCTGACTGGGGGCTGACCCCAGCGGGCCGGATGATGTAACGCGCCAGCCACCCCCTGCGACGAGGTCCCCGCCGACGGTCGCGGTCACCGGCGACGACGACGCGACAGCGGCCGCCAACAGCAGGCCCAGCGCCAGGAGGAGGCCGCCGACGGCCAGCGGATGATCCCGGCTGAAGCGCACCGCCTGCAGCCACAAACGCCCAATCACCCGACGCTCGCGCCAGGTGCAGACCAAACACGCCACCCCGGCAAGCGCCAGGACCCAGCGGATCTGATCGAGAGCAGCGGCCAGAAATCCGACCTGCAGCAGAAAAGAGACCAGCATCGCCGGCAGCAGCGCGGCCAGAGCCGCCGCCTCGGCCAGGGTATAGCCCCAGCGTCGAAAAAGCACCAGACCGGCCAGAGCGAATAAGGCGATCTCGGCCAGGCCGCCGACGGCAGCCAGGGTGCCCATCACGTCGCTACCCATGGATCCCCCCCACCCGCCATCACCCTTCGATACCATTATCCGGGAGGGCTTCGGGTCTCTGCTCTTGCGCGGCCTTGCGGGCTTTCAGATCTTCGACGATCTCGATCATGAAATCCCGCATCGCCGTCGCCAGACGCCGGCACTCATCGCAGTAGACCTTGCGCCGCATATAGCCGTGGACCTCATTCTGGTGATGAAACCAGGCCGGGTACGGGGACCCCTTGCAAAATTTGTGGCCCGTGTGGGCCGCAATCGGGCAGCCGGTGCACACCAGCATGTAGTAGATCCGACAGGGGGTGCAGTCCAGCACGCCGCCGTCGGACTGCTCGCCGGCAATGATCCGGTTCCATTTGGCCACCGAGGATTCCATGATACTGATTTTGTTCATGTGACCTCCTCCAGCCGCAGAGCGCTTTCAACCGCTGAGGGTTTCCAGCCGAGGTTCAGTTTGCAAAGCACTTCCAGAAGCGATTGTGAACCGTCGTACAGCGCTGGCTGACGTAACCGACCTTTTTTGGGTCGGCCTGTTCTTGCAGGGCGCGAAAATCCGTCCGCTGACG
>JAABRJ010000189.1 GCA_011390985.1 Desulfobacteraceae bacterium | reverse complement strand
CCATCATCCCTCGCGGAATTGCGGCTCTCGGGTACACGCAACAGCTGCCGATCGAGGACCGCTACTTGATGACCCGCTCGGAACTGCTGGACCGGCTGGCCGTTCTGCTGGGAGGCAGGGTGGCGGAGGAACTGGTTTTTGACGAAATCTCCACCGGGGCTCAGAACGACCTGCAGCGTGCCACGGACATTGCCCGCTCCATGGTCACCGAATACGGCATGAGCGATCGCATGGGGCTGGTGACGTACGAGCGGCCGCGTCAGCCCATGTTCCTCCCGGGGAATTTTTCCCCGAACAGCACCTACAGTGAGGAGAAGTCCGCCCAAATCGACGGGGAAATTTCGCGGTTCATCGACGAGGCCCACCAACGGGTCAAAAAAATCCTCTCGGAGAAGCGCGAGGTCCTGGACCAGCTGGCCCATCTCCTTTCGGAGAAGGAAAGCGTTGAGGGCGATCAACTCAGAAGGATGTTGTCCGCGTCCGGGCATCCAATGGTGAAGTGATCGCCCGTCAAAAAGAATTAAATTCGATGTGTTGCAAGGACAGAGCGAGATTGAGGCAAGATGCAGTCAACCAGAAAAGCGACAGGAGGTAACACCATGAAATCAGGCATGAGAGACGAGGCAGAAGGCAAGTTGCACAAGGTGAAGGGCAAGATCAAGGAGGTCGCCGGAAAAGTCATCGCGGACCCTGATCTGGAGGCCGAAGGCAAAAATGAAGGCAGATCCGGCGAAGTTCAAGAAAAGATCGGTGAGATCAAGAAGGTCGTCGGGAAATAGAAAGGAGCCGAACATGCTGTGGACAATAGCTGTCATTCTGTTGGTTCTGTGGGCGCTGGGGTTGGTCAGCGGCTACGCGATGGGTGGAATCATTCACATCCTTCTGGTCATCGCCGTCATCGTGGTGGTGCTCCAGGTTCTTCAGGGCCGAAGACGAGTGTAAGGCGTTGGGCCTTGCCAAGGAGGCGACCCGCGGGTCTGCGATAAGCCTTGCCGGACCTGCGGCTCCTAATGTGGAAATTGCGTTTTAATCACCCTGTTCCATAAAAACCGTAAAAAAGGAGGAACCGTCATGAAAAACATGAACATCTGGGCCCGCTGTTTCCTGCTGCTGGTGCTGGTCGTCGGCGTGGCAGCCTGTGCTTCGACATCGAAACAGTCAGGAACCGGCGAATACATCGACGATTCGGTCATCACAACGAAGGTAAAGTCCCAATTGGCCGCTGATGATTTTCTCAGGTCCTTCGAGATCAGCGTGGAGACTTACAAGGGCGTCGTTCAACTGAGCGGCTTCGTTGATAATCAAGCGCTCATCGCCAAAGCGGGTGAGATCGCCCGAGATGTCCAAGGGGTCGTCTCGGTTAAGAACAACCTGATCGTGAAAAAATAGGCCTCAGGTTTTCGACTTTAGAAGTTCCTGACAGCCGCTGTGACGAAAGAGGAAACCCCCTCACCCCCACCCTCGCTTCCATTTCCGGGAGTAAGGGGTGAGGGGGCGCGGGACCTGGAATTCACCAGGGAAATTTCTGAATTCGCCGGGATCACTGCCGCGATGCCGGAAAGAACCTCTCCAAGCATGAAAGGAGATAAACCATGCCGCTGATTAACTTGGTGATCGTATTGGTCGTTGTCGGGGTGATTCTCTGGGTGATCAACAACTACATCCCCATGCAGTCCAGCATAAAGAAAATATTGAACGCGGTAGTGGTCATTGCCGTTATTATCTGGCTTTTGAGTGTCTTTGGAATCATAGGGAACCTCTCGACAATGAGGATTGGGAAGTGAAGACAGGAGGACGGGGGGCTGACCTCCCTGAATAAATGTCTGCGCAGCTTGGCGCACAATCCCCTTTGAGAGAGCAAAAAAGCATGAAAAAAATAGCAATCGCTGCCGGCGCCGGAATCCTTCTGGTCATAGTGCTCTTCGGATGGTGGGTTTTCAGCCGCCCCGAGCGCGGGACGACCGGCTCGGTCAGCACGAATTTCAGATGGCTCGGGCCGAACGACAAGATCGTGGTCGACGGTTTCGACGACCCCAAGGTCCAGGGTGTCGCCTGCCACCTTTCCCGGGCCCAGACCGGCGGCGTGAAAGGCGGCATGGGCCTGGCAGAGGATACGAGCGACGCCAGCATCGCCTGCCGTCAGGTCGGCCCGATCAGGATCGTCGGCGAACTGAAGGACGGCGAACGCGTTTTCGACGAACACCGCAGCCTGGTGTTCAAGACCCTTCAGGTCGTGCGCTTCTTCGACCGCGAGCGCAATGTGCTGGTCTACGTGTCCTACAGCGATCGGGTCATCGCGGGCAGCCCGCAGAACAGCATCAGCACGGTGCCGATCATGAGTTGGCCGGCGCCATAGCTTCCGATGGTCGGTGCAAACCGTGTTTTGGTCTTGCCGGATAAAAGCGGGAGATTCCCCAAACCCACCCTCCGATGCTGGCGATTGAATCCAGCAATTAATGCATTCCCCCATCGCTTCTTGAATTCGCCCCCTCCTCGGCCCCCCCATCAGCGGCCTGAGGGGGAGAGAAAAAAATCCAAGCACCGCCCGCGGAGGCCAAAAGAGTGAGGCGTTTGAAAACGACAGCATCTGCGCCTCACGAGTTCAGTATGCCGGTCTTATCGAGGGGAGTGGCTCACAGCTCATCCTGATTTCGAGCTTTATTCGGGCCGGCGTCCGCAAAAGTGCTTGACCTTCAGGATTCCGGAGGGCTATGGGGTAAAAGCGAGATGCTTCCAGCGCATAAACGTCCCCAGTCATTCGAGGAGGAAATCGCCAATGGTGCCAGCCACGGCTTAGCCTTGGTTGCGTGTCTTATCGCAACACCCTTTCTTCTCAGTTCGGCCTTGCGGTCCGGTGACGTATGGCGTGTTCTCGGAGTCGCCATCTTTGCCGGAACAATTATTTTAATGTACCTGTCTTCCACGCTCTATCACCTTCTGCCGGAGAACAGGGCCAAACGTGCGCTTCGGGTGCTTGACCACATAGCGATTTTCTTCCTCATCGCAGGTACATATACTCCGTTTATGCTGGGCGTCCTGCGCGGCGCATGGGGCTGGACGATTTTCAGCATCGTGTGGAGTCTGGCGCTTCTCGGGATGACGCTGAAGATAAGGGGGGCCCTGCGGAATCCCCTTGTCTCGACAGGCCTGTATCTGGCAATGGGCTGGCTGATTGTCGTGGCGATCCGACCGCTCGGGTTGAAAGTGCCGTTGCCGGGCCTTCTCCTTTTGTTGGCGGGAGGCATCGCATACACGGGTGGATTGGCATTCTATGCGGCTGAGCGGGTACGCTACAGCCATTTTGTGTGGCATCTCCTTGTCGTTCTGGGCACCGCCTGTCACTTCTTGTCGGTGCTGTGGTATGCGCTCTGACGTCCCTTACCCTGACCAGCCGTGACGTCCGGTTCGGTTGCAACTCTTTTTTTCGGCGGCTTTCCCGCCTGCAGGGGCTCTAACCGCCGGGCCACGACCACTCAGTAAAGCCAAAGGCCACAGGAGACAATCACATGCGTAAACGTATAATCCCCCAGGGCGCTCAGGGGATCATCTTCCCGGCCGAAGCCTGGCTGGACTTGGAGAACTTGGCGCAGGCGGAACTGACGTCCGAGGATCCCTCACACCCGATCGAGTCGGCTTTGAAACCCGGCGTGCGACAGGGCTGGCGGGCCTCAGAACCCGGCCAGCAGACAGTCCGGCTGCTGTTTGACAAGCCGTTGCGGATCCGGCGCATCCATTTGGTGTTTCACGAACATGAGCAGCAGCGCACGCATGAGTTCCTGTTGCGGTGGTCCTCCGACGGCGGTCGCACGTGCCGGGAGATTGTGCGTCAGCAGTACAACTTCAGCCCGCCGGAGAATACCCGCGAAATCGAAGACTATGAAGTTGATCTTGTCGGGGTGACGCTGCTGGAAATGGTCATTTCGCCTGACATCAGCGGGGGATGCGCCCGTGCATCGATGGCTGAGCTGCGTTTGGCATGAGCACCGGACTTGCTCCCGGAACTTGAGGCGGGCGGCACGCTTGCGATCCGACAGAAGGAGACATCCAAAATGGGGCTGAGCAGGGAAACCGATCGCGGACTTTTTTCCCGTATGCGGGCGCGCCTTGGCGGCCGCGATCGGGCACGGGAGGCTGCCGGCGATGAACAGCCCCTTCGATCGGAGCTGTTCAGTGCCGATCAGATGGAGCAGCATGGCAAGGTCCTTGCGGGCGCGCACCAGTTGAAGTCCGGGCGTTTCCGGGACCGCCTGCTGGCGCGGCTGGCCGAGAATGAAAGGCTCCTGCTTGAAGTCCACAACCTGCTGACCGAGGACGTCAAGGCGGACCGCCGGATTGCACCGGCCGGGGAGTGGCTGCTTGACAACTTTTATTTGATTGAGGAACAGATCCGAACGGCCAGGCGACACTTGCCGAAAGGGTTTAGCCGTGAGTTGCCCCGCTTGCGGGAAGGCCCATCGGCGGGTCTTCCGCGGGTCTACGACATCGCTCTGGAGACCATCGCGCACGGGGATGGCCGGGTGGATCTTGAAAACCTGAGCAGGTTCGTGGCGGCCTACCAGTCGGTGATCACCCTGAAACTGGGCGAGCTGTGGGCCATCCCCATCATGCTGCGCCTGGCCCTGATCGAGAATCTGCGGCGGCTGGCCGCCCGGATCGCCGCCGACCGGATG
>JAABRJ010000188.1 GCA_011390985.1 Desulfobacteraceae bacterium | reverse complement strand
CTTCGCCAGGGTCCAACCCGCGCTGCGCAGGGCGGTGGTGATGGCCTCGGACTCGTACTGATTGACTTTGCAACCCAGGGTGGTGACGCAGAACGTTGTCATGATCGCTGCTCGGGCGCACGCAACGGCGCAATGGCGATTAAAACCGTCAGGCGACGGGCGCCGGATCGGCGATCCAGCCACCGCCGAGGACCTCTTCGTCGGCGTAGAAAACGGCTCCCTGACCCGGCGTGACGGCGCTCTGGGGGGTGTCGAAGGCCACTGCGGCAGACCCCGCGTCCAGCGGGGTAAGGGTGGCCGCGGCCCCCCGGTGTCGGTAGCGCACCCGGGTGTGGGCGCGCAGGGTGGCGAGCGGCGGCGGGGCGATCCAGTTGATCGCCTCCACCCGACAGCTCCCGGTGAAAAGATCGCTTTTGGTGCCCACGACCAGGCGGTTCCGCCTGCGCTCGATGCGAACGACGTAAAACGGTTCCGGCGCAGGGCAGTTGATCCCGCGCCGTTGGCCGAGCGTGAAACGGTGCAGACCCCGGTGGGTGCCGAGAACCTTGCCGCGGGTGTCCACGATGTCGCCCGGCCGCGAGCTGAAACCCCGCTGGGCGGCCAGGAATCCGGCGTAGGACCCTTCCCGGATGAAACACACATCCTGGCTTTCACCGCCCCGGATCGGCACCAGGCCGTTTACGCGCGCCAGGCGGAGCACGTCGTTTTTGGTCATTGCACCCAGCGGAAAACAGGCTTGTGCGAGTTGTTCGGATGTCAGGCGGGCCAAAAAATAGGACTGCTCCTTGAGCGGGTCCAGGCCTTTCAGCAGCTTGAAGCCGCCGCTGCCGTCGGCCAGCACCCGGGCGTAGTGCCCGGTGGCCAGATGGGACGCACCTCGTTCGCGGGCGTACTGCAGCAGCACCCCGAATTTGATGGCCGGGTTGCAGGCCAGACAGGGGTTGGGGGTCTGGCCGGCCGCGTAGGACCGGGTGAAGTAATCCACCACGCAGCGCTTGAACTCACGGGTGCAGTCGACAATCTCCACGGGCAGAGCCAGTTGGGCGGACAGGTCGGCCGCCAGGGTTTCCGCGCTTTCGCGCGCCGCCGCGGGCGCCGGCAGCGCCGCGCCGGTCTCGTAGCCGGTGAAGAAATGGACCCCGATCACCTCGTGGCCCTGAGCTTTCAGCAGGCTTGCGGCCACCAGCGAATCGACCCCACCGCTGAGGGCGATGGCAGTGATCGGCTTCATTCAAAAAAGGGGGTGTTTTTGGGGCTTACCCGCATGGCCCGGGTCGGACAGGCAGGGATGCACAGCTCGCAGACGCTGCATTTTTCTTGGTCATAGTTGACTCGCATTTCCGGGCGGATCACCGAAAGCGCGCCGGTCGGGCAGACCGCGGTGCAGGCGCCGCAGTGGGTGCAGCGCTTGGGGTCGCGTTTGACCTCCTGGGCGGCGTTCTTGACCTCGACGCCCTGGTTTTCGAGGTACTGGACGCCTTCCTTGAATTTTTTGCGGGTGGGGCCGGTGAGCTCCAGCACCATGACGCCTTCTTTGCGGGGCAGGACTGTGGCATTCAGGATGTTGAAAATAAGCCCGTAGTCCTTGCAAAGGTTGCAGACGATCGGTTTCTGGACACTCGTTTGGGGGAACCGCAGGATGAGGATCTTTGAGTACAACACAGCCTCCGTCGATTCAGTTGAAAAAGTTGACTATAATCCCAAAGGTCGGCCATGGCAACACCAAATCTTTCCTGAAAGGAGTGCCTGCAGAGGCGTTGCGGCGGGCCATGCAGGCCTCTTTGCGGCCGGGATCTGGTGATGGCCAAAACCCCGCTCAGCGGTCATATCGCCCGAAGTGGCTTAGACCGGAGGAACTCGTAAAATGTCCGAAACGCCGCTCAGGCGCGTGATTGCCTTTGACCTACCGGAACGGAGGATGGCGGCGGTCCGCGAATACCTTGCCGACCCCGAGCGTTTTCTGGCGGATCAGGACCGCGCCGTGCACCTGCTGATGCTGGCCTACGGCGCTGCCGACAATGCCCGCAAGTGCGACATCATTCGCCTGCTGGGCGGGACACCCCGCCCGGAGGTTGGCCGCGCCCTTTACGAGATGCTCGGCGACCCCGTCGCGACCGAAGCCGTTCGACTGGCCGCCGCCGTTCAGCTGTGCGTGACCCTGCCGCTTCTGGCCGACCCCGGAGCGCTGATCGAACGCCTGCTGGCCGACCTGCGCTGCGACTCGGCCGCGCGGCGGCGTTTCGCCGCCCTGGCCCTGGGCTGGGAGGGCAATCAGCGGGCGGCACTGGCCTTGATCGAACTGCTATACGATCCTGACCCCGAAGTTCAGCAGGCCGCAGTGCACGCCCTGGCCAACCTCGAGGACGACCGGGTCCTCAGCCTTCTGGAAGATCGCCTGACACACGGCCAGTGGGAACAGCAGAAGACCATTCTCTTCAACCTCTGGCGCTTCGATGCCCGCAGACGGCAGGTGGGGGCCATCTATCGCCGCTTTCTGGACCACCCCGACGCCGACCTGCGCCATGATGCCCTGGAACTGCTGGCGCTGGTGGCCGAACCCGATCTGCTGCAAAATGCCCGTTGCCATGCCCTGGGGGATGCCAGCGCGCGGGTGCGCCTGCTGGCGCTCAAGGGCCTGGCGGAAAACACGGGGGCGCTGCCGGCGGCGGCCGTCGCCCGCCTGGAAGAGCTGCAACGGGACCCCGATCCGGCGGTGCGGGCGGCGGCCTTGGCGCTCCGCCGCCGGCCGGAGCCTGACCCCCGCGGCTGATCGACCGACGGTCATCGCCTGTTGACAGGCAGGGCTCAATGCCCTAAAAATGAAGACCCCAACCGATCGGAACGCCTGGGGCGCCTGCCCCGGGCGGTTTTCGCGCCGACGGGTGTGGCCTAACCGCGGTGCGCCTTTGCCGCGCCTTAAAGGATCTAACAGAATGAGCTCCCGCCAAATGCCCCCCGCCCCCCGCAATTCACCGCCTGTCGAGGCTGCGGCGGCATCCTCGATCGCGACGGTCGTGGATCGGCTGGTCCAAAGCGACCCCATGCTGGCGCCGTATGCGGCGGTGATGCAGCGGCGGCTGGCGCGGGTGGCGGCCACTGAAAGGCGGCTGACCGGCGGCCGGGTGGCGCTCTGTGATTTCGCCGCCGGGCACGAATATTTCGGCCTGCACTTCAGGGAGGGGGGGTGGGTGTTTCGCGAATGGGCCCCCAATGCCACCGCGCTCTATCTGGTGGGGGAGATGAACGGGTGGCGCGAGACGCCCGCCTATGCCCTGGCGCGTCGCGACTCCGAAGGCGTCTGGGAGCTGTGCCTGCCGGCTGAGGCATTGGGCCACGGCACCCTTTTCCGGCTGAGGATCCACTGGCCCGGGGGCCACGGCGACCGCATACCGGCCTATGCCCGCCGGGTGGTTCAGGACCCCAAGACCCTCATTTTCAACGCCCAGGTCTGGCAGCCCGCCGAGCCGTACCGCTGGCAGGCGGATCCGCCGCCGCGGCCGCCGGCGCCGTTGATCTACGAGGCCCATGTGGGCATGGCCCAGGAAACCGAGGGGGTCGGCACCTACCGCGAATTCACCGCAAAGACGCTTCCCCGCATCGTCGCGGCCGGCTACGACACCCTGCAGTTGATGGCCATCCAGCACCACCCCTATTACGGCTCCTTCGGTTACCACGTTTCCAGCTTTTTTGCGGCCTCCTCGCGCTTCGGCAGCCCCGAGGAACTCAAGGCGCTGATCGACGCCGCCCACGGCCGCGGGCTGCGGGTGGTCATCGACCTGGTGCACTCCCACGCGGTTTCCAACCAGGTGGAGGGCCTCAGCCTCTTCGACGGCACCCTCAACCAGTATTTCCACGACGGCCCCCGCGGCTTTCACGTGGCCTGGGACTCGCGCTGCTTCGATTACGGCAAGCCCCAGGTGCTGCACTTCCTCCTGTCCAATATCCGCTACTGGCTGGACGAGTACCGCGTGGACGGCTTTCGCTTTGACGGCATCACCAGCATGCTTTACCACCACCACGGGCTGGGCAGGGCCTTCACGTCCTATGACGGCTATTTCGATGACAGCGTGGATGAAGACGCACTGGCCTACCTCGCGCTGGCCAACAAGGTCGTGCATGGCGTGCGGCCGGATGCCGTCACCATCGCCGAGGACGTCAGCGGCATGCCCGGGCTGGCCGTGGCGGAGGACGACGGGGGCTGTGGGTTCGACTACCGCTTTGCCATGGGGGTGCCGGACCACTGGATCCGGCTGATCAAGGAAAGCCGCGATGAGGACTGGCAACTCGGGCACCTCTGGCACGAGCTCACCAACCGCCGCTCGGACGAAAAAACGATCAGCTATGCCGAGTCCCACGACCAGGCCCTGGTTGGGGATCAGACCCTGATTTTCCGTCTGATGGGGGCCGAAATGTACCACCACATGCACATCGGCGACGACCACTGGCTGGTGGAACGCGGCATTGCGCTGCATAAGCTGATCCGCCTGGTGACGCTGGCCACCGCCGGCAACGGCTATCTCAACTTCATGGGCAACGAGTTCGGCCACCCCGAGTGGATCGATTTCCCGCGTGAGGGCAACGGCTGGTCCTATCGTTATGCGCGGCGGCAGTGGGGCCTGGTGGACGCCCCGGACCTCAAATACCGTCTGCTGGACCGCTTCGACAAGGACAT
>JAABRJ010000187.1 GCA_011390985.1 Desulfobacteraceae bacterium | reverse complement strand
GGCGGATTCGACTTTCCCGAATGCCTCAAAAGCCCCCCGAAGATCCTCTTCACTGACATTGTACGACAGGTTTCCGACATAGATGTTCATTTCTGCACTCCTTTTTGATGGTGCGTCAAATCGTTCAACGATTTGGGCATTGGGGGGCCCCACGGTAGGAAAAAATGATGCCCCGGATAATCGGGAGGCCATGGGCCGCCCGTTCAGTCGGTGAGGGGTAAATCCGATCGGCAGCCCCTCGTCCCATGAACCGAAATCAACTTGCTCTTTGCGGCCACCGCTGTCCGCAACCCCTGCCGGACTTGGCGGTTCGGGTCAAACGGTCGTCACCCACGAAAATGGCCGGATCTTTCAGGCCGTGACGGCGCAAGATCAGACCGCCGCGCGCCCCAAGGTCAGTGCGCACGGGGCTGGGCGCCAAGTTCATAAACTTCTCTATATTGGCCCGTTCAGGCGTCCGTATTTATGGCTTTCGATGGCAGGTTCTTTCCACGGGGTCGACGACGGCGTTACAAACGGCCCGTCGGTGACCGAGTCTGAAAAGCGGATTTTTCCGGCAGGGCCGGGAGTGGTGCCTATAGTAGTGTTGGTGGCCGTCGCGGTTTGGGTGGCTGGGGGGCATTGGGTATGCCAGCCGATGGGCGTCGCCGCTTCTTGCGCGTTTGCAATCTTAACAGCCCTATTATCCGGCACGATTGGGATTGGGGCAAGGGTTTTTTTCGTCTGAAACCGCTGCGGGGTCTGGCTGTGGTCTCCTACATGGTGCGGCGGCGCTGCCCGACGGGGCGCCGGAAGCGGGGTAAAAGCGCATTAAGTCTCTTTTTTTAATACTATTTGATCGCGCTCCAGGGGGGCGCCGGGGATCCGATCGGTTGGCGCAAGGCTTTCTGGTGATGGGTAAAAAAAATGGTTTTTTTCACGGGCCGCCCCGGCGGTGCCGGGTTGAGGGCCGCAAAAGCGGTGGGCCGTCACTGCGCCATGACTTGCTGGACTTTCTGGGAGAGCTCGTTCAGCGAGAAAGGCTTCTGGATGAAACCGTTGCAGCCCCGCGCCATGATTTGGCTGGCCTTGCCTTCAAGACTGTAGCCGCTTGAGAGCAGTACGCGGACTTCCGGGTTGATGGCCCGCAGACGGTCAAAAGTCTCGTCGCCGCCCGCATCGGGCATGATCATATCCAGGATGACCAGGTCCACCGCTTCCTTTTTTTGGCCGTAAACCGCCAGGGCCTCCTGCCCCGAAAGAGCGGTCTGGACGTGGTAGCCCATTTTCTCCAGCATGGCCTTGCCCACCGTCACGATCATTTCCTCGTCGTCCACCAGCAGGACTTTGCCCCGGCCGTGGACGATCTGTCCGCGCTGGAGGGGCGCCGCGCCTGTCGGTGCTGCGGCAGGGGAGGCTGGCAGGAGGATTTCAAACGTGGTGCCCTTGCCGGGCAGGCTGTTGACGGCGATAAAGCCCTTGTGGTTGCGCACGATGCCGTAAACCGCGGCCAGCCCCAGGCCGGTGCCCCGGTCGCGCCGACGGGTGGTGAAAAAAGGCTCGAAGATCCGCTGGCGGGTCTCGGCATTCATGCCTACGCCCGTGTCGCGGACGGCCACCCGCACGTAGGCGCCTGGGGTTACCTCGCAGCTCCGCGCCCTTTCGGCATCGACCGTGACGTTGTCGGCGCTGATGTGCAGGCAGCCGCCGTCGGGCATGGCCTGCCAGGCGTTGACGAAAAGGTTCAGCAGCACCTGGGCGATCTGGTTGCGGTCGCCTTCCACCGGTCGAAGATCCGGGCTACAGACCGTTTGCACCCGGATCTCCCTGCGGGTGCGGGCGAAAAGTGTGCTTTCGGCCTGGATCAACTGGGCCAGGTCGGTGGTTTTGACCTCGTACTTGCCGGCCTGGGCAAAGCCCAGCAGCTGTTGGGTGAGGTGCGAGGCGCTGCGGGTGCACTTCTCGATGGCTTTCAGGTGCTCCGTTGCGGGAGCGGCCGTCTCCTCGGTCGCCAGCAGAATCGACGTGTGGCCCAGAATGCCCATCAGGAGGTTGTTGAAATCGTGGGCGATGCCGCCGGCCAGGGTGCCGATGGCTTCGAGTTTCTGGGCTTCGATGAACTGCTCCTCCAAGCGTTTGATGTCGGTGATGTCCCGGGCGATCACGGCCATGCCTTGAACGCCGCCATCGCGCTCCAGGATCGGATAAAAGGCGATGTCCATCAGGCGCTTGCCGGGTGTTTTGGTGGAAAACCAGGTTTTTTGGCGGATCTCCTCCCCGTTCAGGCAGCGATCGATGTCCGCTTTCAGGCGTTGTTCAAAAAACGACCGGCCGAAAATGGCCGGAACGGACGCGCCGATCAGCGCCTCCTGCGGGATCTCGAGAAAACGGGCGAGGGTCGGGTTGGCGGCCTGAAAGAGATAATCCCGGTCGACCATGGCGATGGAATCGTTGGAGGCCATCACCATCTTTTCATAATTGCGCAGCATGCGCTCGGTTCTGACCTGTTCGCTGATGTCGCGGATGAATTTTACGGCGCCGGTAATCTCGCCGCTGGCTTCGTCCTGGATCGGGTAACAGAAAACCTCGATCCATTCCACTGCCAGGCCGCGGGGGGCCGGTTTGATCTGCCGCTCGCTGCGGCCGGATTCAAAACAGCGCTGGACCGGGCACGGATCGCAGGCGCGGGCGCCTGCAGGATACCACTCGTAGCATTTGCGGCCTACCATCGGCGCGCAGTCCGCGCTCCAGCGCTGCATGACCTGGTTGGTCATCAGGATCGACAGGTCCCGGTCTACTACGCTGATGCCGCCCTGAATACTTTCCAGGATCTTGGCCAGGAAGGTTTTCTGGCGTTTGAGCTCCAAGGCGTTTTGTTTTTGGGCGGTAATGTCCCGCAGGATCAGCCCGATGCCCTCACTGGTTTTGAAGGCGCTGATGGCCAGGTGCAGGCTGCCCGAGGGTAGCTCCACGCTGACGTCCTCGAAGCTGACCGGGTTGCCCGACAGAAACGTATTGCGGTATTGGTCGATGCGGCCCTCGGACACCGCGCTGGGCGACAGATCGGCCAGGTGCATACCCACCAGGCGGCACCCCATCCGGTTCATTTTTTCGGCGGCGGGGTTGGCGAAGAGGATCGTGAGGTTTTCATCCAGCAGCAGAAACCCGTCGCTGGCGGCACCCGCGAAGGCGGCAAGCTGCCGTTCGGTTTCACGGTGCGCGGCCTCGCGCAGCAGCCGCCCCGCCACCTGTCGGCGGGCGAAGACCCACAGGGCGAGGGTGGTCAGCAGAACAAACAGCCAGCCGTGGTATTTTTGCAGAAAAGCGGCCGCCTCGGGATTGGAAAGGGCCGCCAGGGTCCGGTCTGCCAGGAGCATCCAGAGGCCCCCGCAGCCGGCGTAGAAAAGGGAGATTTTTAGCGGCAGGCTGAATTTCATTGAATTTCGGGTCGTTTCCATTCGCCCCTACCCGTGTGCCGGCGGATGGCACCGCGAAGCGCTGTTTTAAAAAGGGGATCGGCCGCCGCGGCCTTCTGCTGCTGTTTGGGGCGGCACCCGGTGCGGGCTTTTATCTCATCGGATCAACGGGTGTTTTACCCAACATAAAAAATGGTCGGCGGCGCGGGGCGGCTCTGAGCCGGGGGTGACCCGGCGCGGCCCCGACCACGCACAAAGACGCGGCTGGCGGGGGTGTCGGCGGCGATCGCGGCCAATTCAGCCGCGGCGCCTGCCCGGCGCCCAACGGTGGTTGGTTGCGGGTCGCGCTTTCAGGGCAGATAGTCTTCCCGGACGGGCGAAAAGGCTTCAACCGCCACCGCATCGTCGAGAGCCACGGCGCTGTGGGTCACGTTGCCGGCAATGCACCAGCTGCCGCCGGGGGTGACCAGGTGGCATTCGTCGCCGATCGTCAGCTCCAGGTGGCCGGAAACCAGGTAGCCGGTCTGCTCGTGGGGGTGCCGGTGGGCCGGCAGTACCGCGCCCTTCGCCAGTCGGAATTCCGCCAGCAGGGTCTTTTCGCCGTAAACCAGGGTTTTCAGCTTGATTTTGTCCAGTATGTCCTTGTAGCCGCTTGCATTTTGTGGTTGAAACATCGAAAGCTCTCCTTTATTAGATCGAATCCCGCCCTACCGCAGCGCTGACCATTCTTAAGGCGGCCGGTGGCGGGTGTCAAACCGATTCTACCAGCGGGGCAGCCGATTCCCGACCCGCAAGACGGCCTGGGAGTGCTGTATGCCGCGCTGCCGTCTCCGGCGCGGTCACCCCGCTTTTGCTGCGGACGCGATTCTGGCATGAGTCCTCAAAACCAGCGGGCGGCCGGCGAAGTGCTCGCCCGGCTTTTATTGAGCCCATCAAAAAAAGAGGATGGGATCCACCCTTGCCCAGCACCTGCGGCGGCCACCGCGGCCTGCGCGCGCGAGTCAGGGCACCCTGGAAATTCGGTTGCATGCTGGCGCTGAGCCTCGCTTTTGCCGCCTGCCTGGGCTGGGGGATCGGCGATTTTCTAGGCGGCCTCAAAAGCCGGGCGGTGCCGGTTTTAACCGTGCTGGCGCTCTCGTGCCTCAGCGGGCTGGCGCTGATGGGGGTCCTCGTGGCCGTGCGGGGCACGCCGCCGCCGGCGGACCCGGCCCTGTTTTTCTCGGTTGCCGCCGGAGCTGTGGGGGTCTTGGGGCTGCTGTGCCTTTTCCGCGCTATGGCGGTTGGTTCCATGGCGATTGT
>JAABRJ010000186.1 GCA_011390985.1 Desulfobacteraceae bacterium | reverse complement strand
GGTCAACTCGGCGCGCCGCGGAGTGGTCTGGAAGGGCTTCACGCTGGACTGGTACCTCAAGCTGTTGGACAACGAGTGGATCCTGGCGGCGGCCTGGAACACCCTGGTGCTGGCGGTGGTTTCCACGCTCGTCGCGACCGTGCTGGGCACCATTCTGGCCATCGGCATGGACCGCTTCCCGTGGTCCAAGCGCAGCGCCACCGGTCTGGACATCCTGCTGCACATCCCCGTGGTGATCCCCGACATCATTCTGGCCGCCGCCCTGGTGGTGGCCTTCGGCCTCCTGCGGCTGCTGTCGTCCATCTTCGAGCCGGGACTGTTCAATATGATCATCGGCCACATCACCTTCCAGATCGCTTTCGTGGCCCTGGTGGTCCGCAGCCGTCTGGTGGCCATCGGCCGGGAGGTCGAGGAGGCCGCCCGCGACCTGTTCGCCGACAACTGGTACCTCCTGCGGCGGGTCATGCTGCCGCTGCTGCTGCCGGGCATCGTCGCCGGCGGCATGCTGGCTTTCACGCTTTCCCTGGACGATTTCGTCATCAGTTTTTTCACCGCCGGACCGGAGTCGCAGACCCTGCCGCTGTACATTTTCGCAGCGGTGCGGCGGGGGGTCACCCCCCAGATTCATGCGCTTTCAACCCTGGTCCTGCTGATCACCATCATCCTGGTGGTCGCCACGGAACGGCTGACCCGCAAGGGCTGAAGCCGACATCACCGCAGACGGTTTTCGCGCCAGCGAAAACCCCACCCCCCACGAATAAGGAGAACGAACATGCGCAGACTGATGATTGTGACGGTGTTGCTGCTGGTACTGACCGGCCCGATGGTATCGGCGGGACAGGCGGCGGAGGAGTTGCGGATCTTCATCTGGTC
>JAABRJ010000185.1 GCA_011390985.1 Desulfobacteraceae bacterium | reverse complement strand
CTGGTCGGAGTACATGGACGAGGAGCAGATGCCCGCCGATTTCGAGAAGGCCACCGGCATCAAGGTCCGGCTGGACATCTATGAAAACAACGAGGAAATGGTGGCCAAGCTGCTCGCCGGCGGGGTCAGCCAATACGACATCGTCGTGCCCTCGGACTATATCATGCCGGTTTTGATCAACCAGCAGCTGATCCAGCCCCTGGACCACGCCCAGATCCCCAACCTCAAGAATCTCAAGCCGATCTTCCGCAACGCCAGCTACGATCCCGGCAACAAATGGTCCGTGGCCTGGCAGTGGGGCACGGTGGGGCTGATGTACCGCAAGGACAAGGTCAAACCGGAGGACCTGCAATCGTGGTCGATTCTGCTGGACCCCGCCAAGCAGCCCGGCCCCTTCTGGCTGATCGACTCGGTGCGTGAAATGATGGGCATCCCGCTGCTCTACCTCGGCTACGATTTCAACAGCGTCGACCCCAAGGAGGTCAAAGAAGCCGCGGACCTGCTGGTCGCCACCAAAAAGTCCAAGAACTGCCAGGGCTTCAAGCCGGGCGTGGGCGGCAAAAACGACGTCGTCGCCGGCACCGCCGTGGCCGCGGTGGTCTACAACGGCGACGCGATCCAGTCGGTTACGGAAGACCCCGACAAGCTGGGCTTCACCATCCCCAAGGAGGGCAGCGAGATCTGGTACGATTCGATGTGCATCCCGGCCAAGGCGCCCAACGTCGCCGCCGCCCACAAGTGGATCAACTGGATCCTGGAGCCCGAGGTCGGCGCGGCGCTCTCCAACTACAACCAGTACGCCACCCCGAACGAGGCCGCCATGCCGTTTATCACCCCCGAGGACCTGAACAACCCGGGGATCTACCCGACCCCCGAAATCATGGCGACCCTGCATTTCACCAAAGACCTGGGCAAGGACAGCCGTCTGATCGACGAGGCTTGGACGCGTGTCAAATCGCACTGAGGCGTGCGGTTGACGCGCCAGGAAAACTGAAAATAAAGACCTGCGGGCCGGGCCGGCAACGGCTCTCAACGCCGCCGCTTGCGGACCGGCAGCGGGTTTGAAACCCACGGCGCAGACCGCCGGAAGCAATTTCAGGCGGCCGATGCGCCCCCACCCCACCGCAGCCGGCGGTGGGTTCGAAAAGGAGCAATTGGAATGAACATCTTACTGTTGGGCGGAGGTGCAGTCGGTGAGGCTTACGGTATGTTGGTGACCGAAGCCGATCCTGGCAGTGAACAGGTTCAAAAACTCGTGGTCGCCGACTACGGCCTCGCGCGCGCCCAGGAAGTGGCGGCCCGGCTGGGCGGCGGCGACCGTTTTCCCGCCATCCAGATCGACGCCGGCGACCAGGCCCAGGTGGAGGCGGCGATCCGCACGCACCGCATCGATCTGCTCGTCAACGGCTGCCCCCAGAACTTCAACGAAACCATTTTTGACGGCGCCTTTGCGGCCGGCTGCCACTATCTGGACATGGCCATGACCCTCTCGCAGAAGCACCCCACCGAGCCCCACGCCAAGGTGGGGGTGCTGCTGGGCGATTACCAGTTCCGCCAGCACGCCCACTGGGAGCAAAAGGGCCGCTTGGCGCTCCTGGGGATGGGCATCGACCCCGGCGTCAGCGAGGTCTTTGCGCGCTATGCCGAAAAAGCCCTGTTCGACGAGATCGACGAGATCGGCATCCGCGACGGCTCCAACATGACCGTCAAAAAATACCGCTACGCCACCCAGTTTTCGGTCTGGAGCGTGATCGAAGAGTGCCTCAACCCGCCTGTTTTCTGGGAAAAGGAGAAGGGCTACTACACCGCCAAACCCATGAGCGCCCCGGAGGTGTTCGATTTTCCCGACGGCATCGGGCCGATCGAGCTGGTGGCGATCGAGCACGAAGAGGTCATCAACCTGCCCCGCTGGATCAACAAGGGCTTGAAAAAGGTGGATTTCAAAATCAGCCTGGGCGAGGACCTGATGAACGCCCTGCGCCAGCTGGAGCTGATGGGGCTGACCTCGGCCGAGGCCATCAGCGTCAAGGGGGTCAGGGTTGCCCCGCGGGACGTGGTCGAGGCCTGCATGCCGGACCCGGCCAAGGTCGGCCCGCTGATGGAAGGCCGGATCTGCGTGGGCACCCTGGTCAAGGGGCGCAAGGACGGACGGCCGCGGGAGGTCTACGTCTACCAGGTGGCCGACAACCAGGAATGCATGCGCCGCTGGAGCTGCCAGGCGGTGGCCGCCCAGACCGCCGTCGGGCCCTCGATCGCAACCGAGCTGCTGGCCCGGGGCATTTGGCAGGCCAGGGGGGTCCTGCCGCCGGAGGCCTTTGAGCCCGAGCCGTTTCTGGAGCGCATGGCGGCCTACGGCTTCCCCTACAAGATCAAGGACAGCTGGGAGGCGTGAGCGCGCCCCGCGATTAGGGGCCTGATGCCCAATCGCACTTAATCGGCAGGCACAACGGCCGCCCGGCGCCGGGGCGCCCAAAACAGGGCGCCACGGCTGCCAGCGGCGGCGAAATGCGGACCCGGTCTAGCCCTTGGCGGCCGCGGCTGTCAAGGCCGCCTCGATCGCCGCGGCCCACGGTAGGGCTTCCTGCCGCGTGGCTCCGCGTGCGAAGCAGGCGCAGGTTGCGGGCGGTGGCCTCCGGCTCCCAGCTTTCGCGCACCGCCGCCAGGGCGTCACCGGCGGGCCGCCGTGGCGGCGGCTTCATCACCGGCCAGAATCGCCAGCTCCAGACGCGAGGCAAAATCCCAGATGTCCGGGTTGCCGGCGGCGATGCGCCGCTCGACGGCGTACGCGACCACCGGCAGGAGCTGCTGGCGGCGCGGGTCGGGAGGGCTTTTGAGCGTCATCAGGGTCACCGCGTTGATGCCGGGGTAGGCATCGCGCCAGTCGCTTTCAAACCCGCGCAGGTAGGCGGCACCAATACCTGGAAGCCCGCTTCGCATTGCTCAGGCTGTGATTTCGGCAGGCGCCTGCGCCAACGCGCGCACCACACCGCGGAAAATGTAATCCTTTGCCTTTTGCTCTTCCGGCAGCTCATCAAATGGAACGATACAAGGGTGTTGTTTCAGGTCGGGGCACTTCTCGGGGCCACAAACCCACCCTTCAGCCACCTTATGCGCCATCCAGCTTTCATGAGTGGCAGAAGCTGAAGCGTGGGGGTTTTCGCGGTGCAGTTTCACGCCAAGCATGGCGCTGTCGCGCTGCCACTGCGGTGCGTCTTCCCAAGCCGGCTGGCTGTCGTCGCCCAAAGCCTGACAATAGGCCCGGATTACTTCGTGTGCCACGCGGGCAATTTGTTCGTCGGTCATCACCAGTTTCTCCTTCAGGTTGTGCCGGCACTCATCCGGTGCCGGCTAACGGTTCCAGCGGAGCTCCAAAGACTGCGCCGTTTTGACCCGCTGAACCTTTTCGATAGGCCGCTGATGGCACTTCCCGGCAAGCTTTGGGCCATCAATGCCATCCCCTCCTGCAGTGCAGCTTCCCAGCGATCCGCGTAGACCCGCCCGAGAATGTCGTAGGTTTTACTGCCGCGGCCACAGCGTTTGACGAGTTCCAGCAGCACCTATTCGGGGAGCCCACCCTTCCCGGCGTTGTCAAGTCAGAGCGAACTGTTCCTGTATCAGGACCGTGACACGCATGGGGCGTGACATGCGCTCCGCCAGGGCAATCTTCTAAGCCCTGGCCGTCGCCCCGGCCAAGCTCCATTTCGACGGCCCGGACCGCCGCCGCCCCCTGCTTGCGGGCCGCTGCCAGGAACGCTGATCGGTGCAGTAGCGCACTCGATTTAAGGAAACTGGCGCAGCGGCAGGCTCATGGGGCCCTAACTTTCCGGT
>JAABRJ010000184.1 GCA_011390985.1 Desulfobacteraceae bacterium | reverse complement strand
TTAATTGAAAAAAGACGCGAAAAGATCGAGGCGCTGAGGCAGCAGGGCGTCGCCCTTTTCCCGAATGACTTTGTCGTCAGCCACACGGTCGCGGACGTCACCCGGATTATCGCCGAAAACAGCGCTAACGTGACCGAAGAGGCCCCGGTTTTCGTCCTGGCCGGCCGCATGATGGCCATCAACAAATTCGGCAAGGCCACCTTTATCCGCTTTCGCGATCGTACCGGTCAGCTTCAGGCTTACGTGCGCAAGGATCGGGTGGGCGAGGCGGCCTATACGCTTTTCAAGCACCTCGATGTCGGCGACTTTGTCGGGCTGAAAGGCGGGCTGTTCCAGACCCGAACCGGGGAATGGACCTTGCTGGCCGCTGAGATCCGGTTGGTCGCCAAGGCAACCCGGCTGCTGCCCGAAAAGTTTCACGGTCTCAAGGACCCCGAAAAGCGTTACCGCCAGCGCTACATCGATCTGATCATGAACCCCGAGGTGCGCGAAATATTTGTGCGGCGCAGTCGGATCGTCCAGGCGATCCGGGAGTTCCTGCTGCAACGCGACTTCCTCGAAGTCGAAACCCCCATGATGCAGCCCATTGCCGGCGGTGCCGAGGCCACCCCGTTTGTGACCCATCATAACGCCTTGAACATGGACCTCTACCTGCGAATCGCCCCCGAGCTCTACCTCAAGCGTCTGGTGGTCGGCGGGTTCGAGCGGGTCTTTGAAATCAACCGGAATTTCCGCAACGAAGGCATCTCGACCCGGCACAACCCGGAATTCACGATGCTCGAATTTTACCAGGCCTATGCCACCTATCACGACTTGATGGCCCTGACGGAAGAAATGTTCCGCTACGTGGCCCGCGACGTTTTGGGTGCAGAGATCTTCGAATACCAGGGCAACCGGGTGGATCTCGGCGGCACATGGCGCCGTATGACCCTGGCCGAGGCACTCGAGCAATTGGGCGGGGTTCCCTCCGGGCTTCTCAAGGACAAGGCCGGTTTGCTCTCATTTGCCGACCAGAACAGCGTCAAACTCTCGAAGACCGGTCGTCTGGGCAAGGTTATCACCAAAATTTTCGATGCCCTCGTGGAGCCGAAGTTGATCCAACCGACCTTTATCACCGGCTACCCGGTGGAGGTCTCGCCGCTTTCGCGCAGGAGTGACGAGCATCCGGAGCTCACCGAGCGCTTCGAACTGTTTATCGCCGGCCGTGAAATTGCCAACGGGTTTTCGGAACTCAACGACCCCAATGACCAAAAAGGGCGTTTCATACAGCAGGTGCAGGACCGTGAAGCCGGTGACGAAGAGGCCCACTGCATGGATGCGGATTACATCGAAGCCCTGGAGTACGGCATGCCGCCGGCGGCCGGCGAGGGGATCGGCGTCGATCGGCTGGCGATGCTGCTGACCGACGCCGCTTCAATCCGGGAGGTGATCCTGTTTCCCCATATGAAGCCCAAGGATT
>JAABRJ010000183.1 GCA_011390985.1 Desulfobacteraceae bacterium | reverse complement strand
AGGATTAGCGGGTGAACCCCGGCCAACCGGCCAGCCCGGGTTGGCGGATTCAGCGCTCTCCCGGGGCGTGGCGCCCTGATCCGCCAGGTGCCGGCTGCAATGGCTGACACGAACGGATCCTGCCTGAAACGAGCGTTCCAAATTTTAAAAAGCGGAGCGCCATCTATCACCCGGCCGCGCAACTGCGGCAATCGCTCAGATTTGGTCTCAATGTCCTTCGAAACTTTTATAGGCGGCCGGTATCTCAGGGCGAAGCAAAAGCAGACCTTTATCTCCCTCATCACCTTTCTCTCCATTACCGGCGTCACTGTCGGCGTCATGGCCCTGATCGTGGTCATTGCGGTCATGGCGGGGTTTGAATCCGATCTGAAGGGCCGCATCCTCGGAATCGAATCCCACTTGGTGGTCATGCCGCATGACGGTCCCGTACCCGATTACCGCCACGTTCTGGGTGCAATCGGCGCTACCGAAGGCGTGCAGGCGGCCACCCCCTTTATTTCCACCCAGATCATGCTGCGCTCGGCAGCGAGTGCCACCGGTGCCGTGTTGCGGGGGGTCGACCCGGACACTGCCGATGGGGTCATCAGCGGCGTCGACAGCCGCCTGCTGGTCCAACCAAAAGACGGCCCTTCATTGCCGGGGATCCTTCTGGGGCGCGAACTTGCCCGAAATTTAGGGGTTTTCGCCAACGACACGATTTACCTGATTGCGCCGCGCGGGATGCTCTCCCCGATCGGTCATGTGCCGGCGATGAAGCGTTTTCAGGTCAAGGGGGTCTTTGCTACGGGGATGTATGAGTATGACGGCTCCCTGGCCTTCATCAGCCTGGCCGAGGCGCAAGGGCTCCTGCGTCTTGACTCCGCGGCGGTGAGCGGCATCGAACTGCGGGTCGCGGACATCTATGCTGTGAAGAAAATCGCCGGTCGAATCCTGGCGACGCTCGGGCCAGCCTACACGACGCGCGACTGGATGGAGAAGAATCAAAACCTTTTCGCGGCGTTGAAGCTGGAGAAAACGGTCATGTTTATCATTCTGACGTTGATTGTATTGGTGGCGGCCTTCAACATCGCCAGTTCGCTGATCATGATGGTAATGGAAAAATCAAAGGATATCGCGATTCTAAAGGCCATGGGGGCCACCGACAAAAGCATCCGCAAAATCTTTGTGTTCAAGGGCCTGATGATCGGGGCGATTGGCACCCTTTTGGGGGTGGTGTTGGGCTTCGGCCTCTGCTTTCTGCTGGAACGTTACAAGTTTATTGAACTTCCAGGGGATGTCTACTATATAACCACTTTGCCGGTGCGCCTTGAGGGGATAGATCTGGTGATGATTGCGCTGGCGGCCCTGGCGATCTGCTTTCTGGCGACCCTCTATCCAGCCCGGCAGGCGTCGCGGCTCAACCCGGTGGAGGCGCTGCGGCATGGGTGATCCGGTCTTCAAATCGTCCGGCGACTCCCCAGCGGCGGCGATCGGGGACGACCCGTCCCCGGGCCGGCTGCTGCGGGCGGCCGGGATCTGCAAAAGCTATCGCGGCAACGGCAGTCATATCGAGGTCCTGCGGAACCTCGATTTCGAGCTGGATGCCGCCGAAACCGTGGCGGTGGTGGGCGCCTCGGGCATCGGCAAGTCGACGCTGCTGCATATCCTGGGGACGCTGGACCGTCCCGAAGCGGGGCGTCTTTTTTACCGTGATGAAGATGTCTTCCGTTACGACGACCCCCGCTTGGCGCGCTTCCGGAACGCGTCGATCGGATTTGTCTTCCAGTTCCATCACCTCCTGCCGGAATTCAGCGCCCTTGAAAATGTGATGATGCCGGTTCTGATCAACGGTCAAAGCCGGCAGGCGGCGCTATCCCTGGCACGCCAGGGGCTGGTGCGGGTCGGGCTTGAAGAACGGCTGAACCACCGGGTCAACACGCTTTCCGGAGGAGAACAGCAACGGGTGGCCCTGGCCAGGGCGCTGGTATTGAAACCGGCGCTGCTGCTAGCCGATGAGCCCACCGGCAATCTGGACAAGCGCAACGGTGAGGAGGTGCACCGGTTGCTGCTGGAGTTGAACCAGGAAGTTGGGATGGCGCTGGTGGTGGTCACCCACAACCCGGCACTGGCCTCCTACATGGGACGCCGGGTGACGATCGCCGACGGAAAACTGACCGAAACGGGGTGAGGTGTGACGTATGCTTAAGCGGTTGAGCCTTTTCTTAGCTATCTGCGCGTGGATCCTGCCCCTGCCGGTTTTTGCCCTCGATGCCGTGCGCATCACGCTGCTGCCGTTTGCGGTTTACACCCAGGCCCCGCTGTCCCACCTCCAGAATGAAATCCCCGATATTGTGGGAAAACATTTGAGCCAGGAAGGCGCCCTGCTCGTCGCTCCGGACTTGCCGCCAGCCGAGCTTGCGACGCTTGGCGCGATGAATGTTGCGGGGCTGCGGCAGCTCGGAGAGCGGGTCGGCGCCGAGCACGTGATCTGGGGCAGCCTGACCCTGGTGGGGCAGCAGTTCAGTCTGGACGCTCAAATGGTCGCATCCGCCGGCAGCGCTGCACCGGAAGTGTTTTACGCCGAGGGCGACGGTCTCGAAAATCTTTCGGCGGCCCTGAAACAGTTGGCCACGGACATCGGGGCGAAGCTTTTCAGGCGCGAGAAGGTGGTGCGGGTGACGGTCGAGGGCAACAAGCGGATTGAATCCGACGCCATCCTGCGCATCGTGCAAACCAAACCCGGAGACGTCTATCTGGCCCGAAGCCTCACCCAGGATCTCAAATCCGTTTACGCAATGGGCTATTTTGAAGATGTGCGGGTCGAAAGTGAAACTGAGGGCGACGGCAAGGTCCTCATTTTCAAGGTCACCGAAAAACCCACCGTCCGAATGATCCGCGTCAGCGGCAACCGTGTCTTCGACGACGATGCCATCAAGGAGAGCCTGACTTTCAAGACCGGTGCGGTCCTGAACCTCTTTAACATCCAGCGCAATCTGGAGCGTATCGAGGAGCTCTACAAGGACAAGAACTACCACAACGTCAAGGTCACCTACGCCGTCACCCCCAGCGCCAACAATCAGGCCGATATCGAGTTTGCCATCGATGAAGGCGAAAAGGTCAGGATCCGTGAAATCGTCCTGGAGGGCAACCAAGCCTATTCCGGCAAAGAACTCAAAAAACTGATGAAAACCAAGGAAAAAGGTTTTCTCTCATGGATAACCTCCTCGGGCGAGCTGAACATGGAGGACCTTAGCCAGGATGCCGCC
>JAABRJ010000182.1 GCA_011390985.1 Desulfobacteraceae bacterium | reverse complement strand
TTCCAGGGTTCCAGGGCGTCCATGTTTTCCCTTGTGAAAAGAAAGGGGAAAAGGCAGCCATGAACGCTTTTGTAAGCAAAAACGCCATCGGCGCGGCCTTCTTCGAGAATTTTTTTAACGGTGACATTCATAGTTGCATCCTGCTGTTCGATCCTCGTGGTGTGCCGTTCACCCCCCGCATGCGGGTGTCCCGGCAAAAAATAGGCGCGTGGTCGGCCCGCCGGGCGGCCGAGAGGCCCCAGGGCCTCTTCAGGCGCCCACCGCCAGGGGCACCGCAGCCCAACCGGGGGCCGGGCCGAGCGCCCGGATCTTTTCGGTAAACTCCCGGATGACCTCGGCAAACTTGACCCCTTCAGCCGAAGAGATCCATTCCAGGCGCAGGCGCTCCGGCTGGTAGCCGGAAAACGCGATCAGCCCCGCGAGGAAGTCCATGCGCTTGAGGGTCATGTAGTTGCCCTTGATGTAGTGGCAGTCGCCGATGTGGCAGCCGGCCACCAGAACGCCGTCGGCGCCTTTTTGAAACGCCCGGATGACGTGGTGGGGCGAAACCGTTCCCGAACACATGACCCGGATCACCCGGATGTTGGGCGGGTATTGAAAGCGGCTCACGCCCGCCAGGTCGGCGCCGGCATAGCTGCACCAGTTGCACAGGAAGGCGAGAATCCGGGGTTCGAATGGGGTGTCCATGGGTCAAACGCTCCTTATAATTCGCTCTGCGAAGCCCTGTCGCGGCCTTACGCCGAAAGGGCCTCGTCGATCTGGGTGTAGAGCTGCAGGTGAGAAAAGCCCAGCAGGCTGATGGCTTCCGACGGGCAGGTGGCGGCGCACGTGCCGCAGCCCTTGCACAAGGCCTGATTCACCTCGCAGCGGGATTCCTGCTCGAGATAGCTGATGGCCCCGAATGGGCAGCACTGCAGACAGGCCTGGCAGCCGCAGCAGAGTTCCTTGTGAATCAGGGCCACGACGCCGCCGGCCATGATGCTGTCGCGGGCCAGGACCGTGGCGGCCCGCGAGGCGGCGGCCTTGGCCTGGGCGATGCACTCCTCGATCGGTTTGGGGTAATGAGCCAGACCGGCCACGAAGACGCCGTCGGTTGCGAAATCCACCGGTCGGAGCTTCATGTGGGCCTCCAGGAAGAAGCCCTCGGCGTTGATCGGCACCTTGAACTGCTTGGCCAGCGGGTCAGTGTCGTGGGAGACGACGGCGCTTGCCAGGGTCAGGATGTCGGGTGCGATCACCAGCGGGTGCTGCAAAACGGGGTCCTGCACGGTGATCTGCAGCTTGCCGCCGTCCGTGACCGCCACCACGGGCTTGCTCTCCAGGGAAAACTGAATGAAGACCACGCCCTGCGCCCGCGCCTGGCGATACAGGTTTTCGCGCGACCCGAAGGTCCGGATGTCGCGGTACAGGATGAAAACGTCCATCTCGGGGTTGAGCGCCTTCAGGCGCAGGGCGTTTTCGATCGAATGGCTGCAACAAACGCGGCTGCAGTAGGGGCGCTGGGGTTCGCGCGAGCCCACGCACTGGATGAAGGCGGCGCACCGGGCCCCGGCGACCAGCGGGTCCTGGCGGCTGATGGCGCGGTCCAGCTCCAGGTTGACGAAGATGCGGTCGCTCTGGCCGCGGCCGTATTCCTCGGGCTCCAGGGAGCGGCCGCCGACGGCGATGATCGCCACCCCGTGGGCCACCTCGCGCGTTTTGCCGCCCGCTTGCACCGTGGTCCGGAAGTTGCCCACAAACCCCTGCACCTCCTCGACCTCGGCGTTGAGAAGAACCTCGATGTCGCGATGGTTTTGCACCCGGCCGATCAGGTCGTTCAAATAGGGTGCTACGGGCTGGCCGTCCCAGGCCGCGTGCAGCTCCAGCCCGTGGCCGCCCAAGGCGGACCCCTTTTCCAGGAGGGTCGCGGGGTATCCTCTGGTCGCCAGCGACAGCGCGGCTTCCATGCCGGCGATGCCGCCCCCCACCACCAGGGCGCTTTTGGACACACCGAGTTGAAATTCCGCCAGCGGCTGCTGCAGGCCGACCTTGGCGACGGCCATGCGCACCAGATCCTTGGCTTTTTGGGTGGCGGCTTCGGGCATCGACTGGTGGACCCAGGAGTCCTGATTGCGGATGTTGGCCATCTCGAAGAGGTACTTGTTGAGGCCGGCTTCCTTGATGGTTTGCTGGAAGAGGGCTTCGTGGGTGCGGGGCGAACAGGCCGCGACGACGATGCGGTTGAGGTTGTGCTCCCGGATCATTTCTTTCATCTTGTCCTGGGTGTCCTGGGAGCAGGTGAAGAGGTTTTCCTCGACGAAGGCCACGTGGGGAAGGGCGCGGGCGTAAGCGGCCACTTCAGGGACGGCCACCACCCCGCCGATGTTGGTGCCGCAGTTGCAAACGAACACGCCGATGCGCGGGTCTTCCGCGGAAATGTCGCGCTCCGTCGGTTCCACCACCTGCTTCACCCTTGAGCCGCGCACGGCGGCCAGCAGTTCGCCGCATTCGGCGGCGGCGGCCGAGGCTTCCATGACCGAGACGGGGATGTCCTTGGGGGCCTGGAAGGCGCCGCAGACGAAAATCCCCGGCCGCGAGGTCTGCACCGGCCGGAAGGGCGAGGTGTGCGCGAAACGGTCCGAGTTGAGCTCGATGTCCAGCCGCCCGGCCAGCGCCACGGTTTCCGGCGAGGTCTGGAGCCCGATGGAGAGCACCACCAGGTCGAACTCCTCCTGCAGGACGCGCCCCTCGGCGGTGGTGAAATGAACCATCAGGTTGCCCGAATCGGGAAGCGGCTCCACCTTGTGGGGCCGTGAGCGGATGAAGCGCACGCCTTTCTCGTCCCGGGCGCGGTTGTAGTACTTTTCGAATTCCTTGCCGGGGGTGCGCATGTCCATGAAGAAGATGGCGGCATCCAGATCGGGTCCCGCGTGCTCCTTGGCCAGCGCCGCTTCCTTGATGGCGTACATGCAGCACACCGAAGAGCAGTAGCCGTTGCCGCAGTGATGGGGGTCGCGCGAGCCGACGCACTGAATCCAGGCGATCCGCCGGGGTTCCTGGTGGTCCGAGGGGCGCACCAGATGGCCTTCAAACGGCCCCCCCGAGGACAGGATGCGCTCGAACTCCATGCCGGTCACGACGTTCGGCGAGGCGGCGTAGCCGTAGATGTCGTAAGTTTCGGGGTTGTAGTGCTCCGAGCCCAGCGCGAGCACGATGGAACCTACCTCGAGGCTCAACTCGCGGTCCTGCTCGTCGAAGTTGACCGCGTTGGTGGGGCAGAACTTTTCGCAGGCGCGGCACTTGCCCTTTTCAAAGTAGATGCAGTGATCCTTGTCGATCACGTACTTGAGGGGCACCGCCTGGGGAAATTTGACGTATGCGGCCTTGCGCTTGGCCAGACCGGAATTGTACTCGTCGGGCACCTTGCGCGGGCACTTCTCGGCGCAGGTCCCGCAGGCGATGCACTTGTCCATGTCGATATAGCGGGCGCGCTGGAAGACCTTGACCGCAAAGCGGCCGGCCTGGCCCGCCACGTCGACCACATCCGCCATGGTGAGAATCTCGATATTCTTATGCCGGCCGACCTCGACCAGTTTGGGTGAGAGAATTCACATGGCGCAGTCATCGGTGGGAAAGGTCTTATCCAGGGCCGACATGGCCCCGCCGATGGCCGAGGTCTTTTCCACCAGATGCACGAAATAGCCCGAATCGGCCAGATCCAGCGCCGCCTGCACGCCGGCGATCCCGCCGCCCACCACCATCACCGAGCCGATTGCGTCCTTCGGGGAAACCGTCGTCTTGTCGATCATGATCTTCACTCCTTGAAACCTTCGATAGAGGGGCCGCTTGCGGTCGGCAAAAAGCCAGGGCCGCCATCCCTTCCGGGACCGGCCGCAGGGCGGCGCGTTTCTCCGCTGACACAGCCCGCCGCCCAGCCGCAAACCCCTATCTCCTTACCCCTAAACCCATCAAAGCGCAACTCTTAAAAGCATCTTATCCACGGCGCTGTCGAGGCCGCGGGCGCGCGCGGCGGGATGGGCAAATTGGCTGGCCGGATTGGGTGCCGCTGGCGGCAGAGGATGGCGCGCATGCCACAGAAAGAAGATAGGGGGAACAGGATGGGGTGCGCCCGACGCCGATGAAAAAAAATGACCCGCGCTGCCGATCAACGCAGCCTCGAAACCCACCGCTATCCGCTGCAGTCCCCGGTGTCCTTGGGTTTGGCCGCGATCTCTGGTTCAGCTGCGATTCTGTTTCAATTGGGAGGCAAAGACTATCAAGCAAAGTGGTTTCCCCCATGGCCCTGCCCGGGATGAGAAACGCAAGGGTCGACAGCGGCGACAAAGGCAGTATATTGAAAGCAGGAAAAGTGAATCCACTCTCGCTCCGGGTCTGAACCAGCCTGCCCACGACCGGGCAGAGATTGGCATTTTCGCTTTGCAGGTCTGCCCGGCGGGCCTGCCAAACGCACCCGGTGGTTGATACCCCACAGCGGGCGTTCGTCCACGAGAGGTTCTTTTCGTGGATCGACGCCCACCCCAAGGAGAGCCCCATGACAACAGCGCAAAAGATTCTATCCGAAAAAGGCAGCGGGATCATCGGCGTTCCCCCTGAAACGACGGTCAGCGACACCCTCCGGCACATGGCCGAACACAAGGTGGGGGCCATGGTGGTGCTGGAGGGCGAGACCCCCATCGGCATCTGGACCTCCCGGGACCTGATGCGCAACATCCTGTTGCCGGACTTCGACCCGCAAAAAGACCCGATCGCCAAGTACAT
>JAABRJ010000181.1 GCA_011390985.1 Desulfobacteraceae bacterium | reverse complement strand
ACAGGCTCAAAAACAATTCGGCATCCTAAAATTTTGTACACACCTCTAGAACCCGGATTTGGCTTGACAAAAAAGGTTCAAATTAATATTTGGTTACTTTGTTTTAAAAAAAACAGCAACCCCAACCGGGTCGCAACCCCCTTCGCTTCGACGTGCCGTTTGAAGCGGCAGGTGCCTGCGCTCGATTATTTCAGGAGATGGGTATCATGTCAAAAGATGTCGTCGGTTCGGTAATGGTCGTCGGTGGCGGAATCGCCGGAATGCAGTCGGCCCTGGACCTCGCCGATTCCGGGTATTACGTCCACCTGGTCGAAAAAAGCCCGTCCATCGGCGGGGCCATGGCGCAGCTGGACAAGACCTTTCCCACCAATGACTGTGCAATGTGAATTATCTCCCCCAAACTGGTCGAGGTCGGCCGGCATCTGAACATCGAGTTGCACACCCTTTCGGAAATCAAGGAAGTCACGGGCGCGGCGGGGAATTTCAACGTCACCCTGAACACCGGTGCCCGCTGCATCGACATTAAAAAATGCACCGGGTGCGGCGACTGCGCCGAGGTCTGCCCGGTGAGTCTGCCGAGCGTCTTCGAGCAAGGGCTCGGCAGCCGCAAGGCCACCTTCCGGTCCTACGCCCAGGCGGTTCCGGGTGCCTACGCGATCAGCAAAAAAGACCGCTCCCCCTGCACCAACGGTTGCCCCAACCATGTCAATGCCCACGCCTACGTGTCCCTGGTGGCCCAGCAGAAATACCCCGAGGCGCTGGCGGTCATCCAGCGCACCCTGCCGCTGCCGGGGGTGATCGGCCGGGTTTGTCCGCACCCCTGTGAAGACGCCTGCCGCCGCCAGGAGGTCGATGCCCCGATCTCCATCTGCACCCTCAAGCGGTTTGTCGCCGATCAGGTGGATGTGGCGCAAACCCCGCTGCCGGAGATCAGCCCCCGCCAAGAGAAGGTCGCCATCATCGGGGCCGGTCCGGCCGGTTTGACGGCCGCCTATTTTCTGGCCCTGGAAGGCTTTCAGACCACGATTTTCGAGGCCCTGCCGGTGGGCGGCGGGATGCTGCGGGTGGGGATCCCCGATTACCGGCTGCCGCCCGCGGTGCTTGAAAAGGAAATCGCTGCGATCACGCGCCTGGGGGTCGAGGTTCGCTACAACACCGCCCTGGGGCGCGATATCACCCTCGACAGCCTCACGGCCGAAGGCTACCGGGCGGTCTACCTCGCCGTGGGGGCCCACGCCAGCATGAAGCTCAACATCCCGGGCGAGGACGCCGAGGGGGTGGTCACCGGTGTGCGCTTCCTGCGCGAGGCGGCGCTTTACGAGCGCAAGACGGTCGCGGGGCAGGTGGTGATCGTGGGCGGCGGCGATGTGGCGATCGATGCGGCCCGTTCGGCGCTGCGGATGGGGGCCGAGAAGGTCAGCATCCTCTACCGCCGGACCCGTGCGGAGATGCCGGCGCGCAACGAGGAGGTCGAAGACGCGCTGGAAGAGGGCGTAGAGATCGATTTTCTGCTGGCCCCGGTGGCGGTGGTGGTCGAAAACGGGAAGGCCGTCGGGCTCGAGTGTTTGCGCATGGCGCTGGGCGAGCCGGACAAAAGCGGCCGGCGGCGGCCGGTGCCGGTCGCGGGCAGTGAATTCGTGGTGCCCTGCGATGTCATCATTCCGGCCATCGGGCAGCGGGTCAACCCGGGGTTTCTGGAAGGCTCCAGCGGTGTCGAGCTGACCTCCTGGGGCACCATTGTCGCCGATCCGGTGACTTGCGAAACCACCCGCCAGGGGGTGTTTGCCGGTGGTGACGCCCAGTCGGGACCCTGGATCGCCATCGGTGCGGTGGCCGCCGGGCGCGAGGCGGCGGTTTCCATCGCCCGCTTTATCGATGGTGCCGACCTCACGGCCGGCCGCGAGCCGCTGGAGGCGCCGCAGCAGGATTTCAACCCGATCCCCGCGCACCTGGCGTGGCAGCCCCGGGCGCACATGGACCGCCTGCCAATGGCGGCGCGCCTGGCGGGCTTTGACGAGGTGGAAAAAGGCTTCAGCGAAGAGCAGGCCGTGGCCGAGGCCGCCAAGTGCCTCAACTGCATGGTCTGCTGCGAGTGTTTCGAGTGCGTCAAGGTCTGCGGAGCCGGCGCCCTGACATTGGCCACGCATGCCGAGAAGGCGCACACCGAAAATCTGGACGTGGGGGCGATCGTGCTGGCCCCCGGCTTCAAGCCCTACGACCCGTCGAAGCTGGACTTTTACGGCTACGACAGCCTGCCCAACGTCGTCACCTCGATGCAGTACGAGCGCATCCTGTCGGCCTCCGGTCCTTTCGGCGGGCACCTGGTGAGGCCCTCGGACCACAAGGAACCCAAAAAGATCGCCTGGTTCCAGTGCGTCGGCTCCCGCGACCAGAACCGCTGCAACAACAGCTACTGCTCCTCGGTGTGTTGCATGTACGCCATCAAGGAGGCCGTGATTTCCAAGGAGCATGCCGGCGACGATCTGGACTGCAGCATCTTCTTCATGGACATGCGGACCTTCGGCAAGGACTTCGAGCGCTACTACGAAGGGGCCAAAAAGGATCACGGCATCCGCTTCGTGCGCTCCCGGGTGCACACCATCCGGCCGCTTGCCGGCAGCGATGACCTCGAAATCCGTTACGTGACCGAAAGCGGCGAAATGGTCGAAGAGGTCTTCGACATGATCGTCCTTTCCGTCGGGCTCGAAACCCCGCCGGAACTGGTCGAACTGGCCCGATCGCTGGACGTTGACCTGACCCCGGGGAATTTCTGCCAGACCAGCAGCTTCGCACCGGTGGCGACCTCGCGGCCGGGGGTCTTTGTCTGCGGCGCCTTCCAGGGCCCCAAGGACATCCCCCAGTCGGTCGTGGATGCCAGCGCCGCGGCCACCGCCGCGGGCGAGATGCTGAGTGCGGCGCGCAACAGCCTGACCCTGGTGCCGGAGATCATCCCCGAAACCAATGTGGTCGGCGAGCGCCCCCGGATCGGTGTTTTCGTCTGCAACTGCGGCATCAACATTTCCGGCGTGGTGGACGTGCCCGCGGTGCGGGATTATGCCGGGAGCCTGCCCTATGTCGAGTTCGTGGCCGACAACCTCTACTCCTGCTCCCAGGACACCCAGGACAAGATGACCGAAACCATCCGGGAGCACAACCTCAACCGCATCGTCGTGGCGGCCTGCACCCCCAAGACCCACGAACCGCTCTTTCAGGAAACCCTCATCAACGCCGGCCTGAACCGCTACCTGTTCGAGATGGTCAACATCCGCAACCAGGATTCGTGGGTCCACAAAAACAACCCCGAAATCGCCACCGAAAAGGCCAAGGACCTGGTGCGCATGGCGGTGGCCAAGGTGGCCCTGAAAGAGCCGCTGCAGGAAACCGAACTGAACGTCAACCAGGCGGCGATGGTTATCGGCGGCGGGATTGCCGGCATGACCAGCGCCCTCAGCCTGGCCCGCCAGGGGTATGAAACCCACCTGGTGGAAAAATCCGACCGCCTTGGCGGCCAGGCCCTGAACCTTTACCAAACCTGGAAAGGGGAAGACATCCAGGGGCGGGTCGCCGAAATGATCCAGGCGGTGGAAGCCCACAAGAACATCCGCCTGCACTTGCAGTCGCGTCTGGCGGGTGTTGAAGGGTTTGTGGGGAACTTCAAGTCGACCCTGGCCGCGGGCGATGCCCAGGAGGTGATCGAACACGGCGTGGCGGTGGTCGCCACCGGCGGGGCCGAATACAAACCGCTTGAATATCTCTATGGCCAGGACCCGCGGGTCAAAACCAGCCTGGAGGTCGACCGCATGTTCATCGCCGACGACCCGGCCCTGAAAGCGATGGGCTCCGCGGTCTTCATCCAGTGCGTCGGTTCGCGCGAACCCGAGCGCCCCTATTGCTCCCGGGTGTGCTGCACGCACGCGATTGAATCCGCCCTGGAACTCAAGCGCCGCAACCCTGAGACCAGCGTCTACATCCTCTACCGCGATATCCGGACCTACGGTGAACGCGAGGCGATCTACAAGCAGGCCCGCGAGGCCGGGGTTATCTTCATCCGTTTCAGCCTGGACCACAAGCCCGAGGTGGTGGTCGCCGACGGGCAGCTCAGTGTGCGCGTGACCGACCATGTGCTGGGGCTGCCGCTGGCGATCGACGCCGACCTGATCAACCTGGCGACGGCCATCGTGCCCTCCCGGGATGAGCAGCTGGCCCAGTTCTTCAAGGTGCCGTTGAACGCCGACGGGTTTTTCGTGGAGCGCCACGCCAAGCTGGGGCCCTCGGAGTTCGCCACCGATGGCGTTTTTCTCTGCGGCTTGGCGCACTACCCCAAGTCCATCGACGAATCCGTAGTTCAGGGGCAGGCCGCCGCTTCGCGGGCGGTGACGCTCCTGGCGCGGGAAAAGATCCACACCAGCGGCGAGGTCGCCTCGGTGCAGCAGGCCATCTGCAGCAGCTGCGGGGTCTGTGTGGCCATCTGCCCGTACTCGGCGCCGTCTTTTACCGAGAAGGGGATGTTCGCCGGCAAGGCTCAGATCAACCCGGCGCTTTGCAAGGGGTGCGGCCTGTGCGTGGCCTCCTGCCGCTCGGGCGCCATCCGGCTGCGGGGATTTGACAACGACCAGATCTTTGCCATGATCGAGTCCATCTAACCAACGGCGTCGGCCGCCGCTGGGGCCGGTGCCATGCGCATCTTTAATAAAGAAGGAGAGTGTCCAATGTCGGAGTGGGAACCCAAAATCGTTGCCTTTCTCTGCAACTGGTGCAGCTA
>JAABRJ010000180.1 GCA_011390985.1 Desulfobacteraceae bacterium | reverse complement strand
CAAACGGGTTTATCCGTCAAGTGAGATTTGCGGCCCTGGCTGCGCCTTCGCTGGCGGCGGGAGCAATCTCCTTGCAATCACCGGGGGCATATGATAGGTGAAATTTCTTGGATACCTGCGGCCTGCTGCGGGTATCCGGTGCAAGCCAGTTTCAGCCATATCCAAATCCTGACGTAAGGGGGTATCCATGGAGTTTGAGTTAACCAAGGAACAACAGCAGATCCAGAAAGCGGTGCGGGATTTTGTCAAGGGCGAGTTCAAGAAAGACATCATCCTGCAGTTGGAGGAAAAGCACGAGTACCCGGTCAAAATGTGGAAAAAAGCCGCGGAGCTGGGATTTATCGGGATCCACTTCCCCGAGGAATACTCGGGCCAGGGGATGGGCGTGACGGAGAACATCCTCGTTGCGGAGGAGCTCTGCCGGGGCGACTCCTCGGTGGGCGCCTGCCTGATGCTGGCCGATTTCGCCTCGGAAATCGTTCTGCACTTCGGCAGTGAATCACAGAAGAAAACCTGGCTGCCCAAGGTGGCCGAAGGAGAAGTGCTCTCCTGCGGCGCCTTTACAGAACCCGACCACGGCTCCGACATCACCTTCATGGACACCAGCGCCGTGCGCGACGGAGACGACTGGGTCATCAACGGCAGCAAGATTTTCATCACCAACGGGGGCCCGCTGGCCGGCTTTTACTCGGTCCTGTGCCAGACCAACCCCGATGCCCAACCCAGCCACCGGGGCATGAGCCTGATCCTGGTGGAGGCCGACCGCCAGGGGGTTTCCGCCGCCAGCGTGGGGGTCAAGATGGGCATCCGGATGATGCACACCGCCGAGGTCACCTTCAAAGACGTGCGGGTACCGGCGTCCAACCTGATCGGCAAGGAAAACCGCGGTTTTTATCAGGTACTGGAATTTTTCGACGAAAGCCGGATCCTGATCGCCGCCCAGGGGCTCGGGACCGCCCAGGGGGCCTTTGACCGGGCGCTGGATTATGTCAAATCCCGCGAGCAGTTCGGCCGCAAGATCGCCCAGTTCCAGATCACCCAGCACAAGCTGGCCGACATGGCCACCAAGATTGAAATGGCGCGCCTGCTGACCTACAAGGCGGCCTGGAATTTCGACCAGGGCCGCATCGACCCCAAGCTGACCTCAATGGCCAAAATGGTGGCCGGCCGCACTGCGGTGGAGGTCGCCGACGAGGCCATCCAGCTCATGGGCGGCTATGGCTACATGCTGGAGTACGAAGTCGAGCGCTATTACCGGGACGCCAAGATCTGCGAACTCTACGAAGGCACCAAGGAAATCCAGAAAAACACGATCGCCAGCGCGCTGGTGGGCAAACTCAAGTAAGGGTCACGATAAAAAATAATCCCACAATATGGCGCCGGATTTTGGTTCGTCACCAAGGCACATCCGTCGGCGCATATCGAGATATGTGTCGGCGGATGTAACGCCGGGGACGGGCCAAAAGACAAGCAAGATGTGGAATTCTTTTTTTTCGAGGCCCTGAATCCTCCGCGGGGGGCACCGACCGGCGCAGCGGTGCCCCCCGCGGCCCCGCTGCGCCGGCCATCCCGATCCTGCCTGCCCTGTTTCAACCGGACACCGCCCCTCCGGCAAAACCGCCGGCAGCGGCCCCGCCCCGCACCCGCTGACCGTGGATACCCGTGCGACTATGCTGAGCATCCGCAAAATTGGCGTCATCGGGCGAACCTACCGCCACCTCAACCGCTACCGGCAGATCCTAGCGATCCTCTTCAAATACGGCTTCGGCGACCTGGTCGAATCCCTCAAAATCGACCAGTACATCGAGATCGGGCTGCAGATGTTCTCGCGCCGGCAGCGCCCGCGCGACGACAAGCGCACCCGTGCGGAGCGGGTCCGGATGGCCCTCGAGGAACTGGGGCCGACCTACGTCAAACTCGGCCAGACGCTCTCCACCCGCCCGGATCTGGTGCCGGCCGAATTCACCGAGGAGCTGGCCAAGCTCCAGGACGATGTGCCGCCCTGCGCCTTCGAAGAGATCCGCGCGATCCTCGAGTACGACCTCAAACGCCCCACGGCCGAGGCCTTCACGCGCTTCGACCCCCAGCCGCTGGCCTCGGCCTCCATCGGCCAGGTCCACCGCGCCCGGCGCCACGACGGCGACGAGGTGGCCGTCAAGGTCCAGCGGCCGGGGATCCGCAAGGTGATCGAGGTGGACCTCGAGATCATGCTGCACATGGCCACCCTGATGGAGCGCCACATCGAGGAGATCGCCCTGCACCGGCCCGTCAAAATCGTCGAGGAGTTCGCCCGCACCATCGAAAGAGAACTCGACTACAGCCTTGAGGCGACCAACATGGAGCGCATCGCCCAGCAGTTCCTGGACGACCCCAGGGTCTACATCCCGGCGGTCTACCGCGACACCACCACCGAGCGGGTGCTGACGATGGAGTATGTTTCCGGCATCAAGGTCTCGGAGCTCGCGCAGCTGAAGGCCGCCGGGCTGGACCCCAAGTGCATCACCGACCGCGGTGCCGACCTTTTTCTGCGCCAGGTGTTCGACTTTGGTTTTTTTCACGCCGACCCTCATCCCGGCAACATCCAGGTCCTGGCCGAGAACGTGATCTGCCTGCTCGATTTCGGCATGGTCGGCAGCGTCGACCGCGCCACCCGGGAGCTTTTCGTCGACCTGATCGACGCGGTCGTGCACCGCAACGAAGTCCTCGCCACCCAGGCCCTGCTGCGGCTCACCGAGTGGCGCGATGAGCCCGACACGCCTGAACTGGAACGGGACGTGGCCGATTTCATGGGCCGCAACCTCTACCGGCCCCTCAAGGAGGTTAAAATCGGCCGCATCGTCCAGCAGCTGCTGGAAATGGTATCGGCCTACCGGCTGCGGATTCCGCCGAACATTTTCCTGATGATGAAGGCCTTCAGCACGGTGGAGAGCGTGGCGGCACGCCTGGACCCGGAATTCGACATGATTGCCAAGAGCGCCCCGTTTCTGGAAAAAATCAAACTGGCGCGCTTCTCCCCCCAGCGCATCACCCAGGACGGCTTGCAGATCGGGACCGACCTGCTGCGCTTTGCACGGCAGTTCCCGCGGGACCTGCTGGAGGTCACGCGGCTGATCAAACAGCGCAAAATATCCCTCCAGATCGATATTGTCGGGTATGAACGCATGCGCGCGACCCAGGACCAGACCAGCAACCGGCTGGCTTTTGCGATCATCATCGCGGCGCTGCTGATCGGCTCGGCCCTGATCGTCATCTCGCAAACACCGCCGCTGGTGTATGGTATTTCGCTGATCGGCATTCTGCTCTTTTCCGCCGGCGCGCTGATGGGCATCTGGCTGCTGATCGCCATTTTGCGCAAGGGCAGTCTTTAGCCTGCGTGCCCGGCGGGCCGCACTGAGCGCGAGGAGTCTGTTTTGAAATTCACCCTGACCCGACTGCTGTGCGGGTGCCGGCCGATGCTCATGGTGGTGCTCTTGCTGATAGGTTTCATCTTTGAATTCCTGGTGGAGCTGCCCTTCCGGGTGATGCTGGCGCTGGGCGCCTGGCGCCGTCCCGGGGCCTGAACAATTCGGGCGCAGGCCGCGCGCGGGTCGGCCGCCGCCGACAGACGGCAAACACCCCGGCCCGGCAAGCCGAACGGGAGGTAACCGATGAACGACACCCCGTCTGAGGATCAGTGGCGAAAGCGGATCGTGTCGCCCGCGGCGGTCCTGGAGCGCATCGAACCCGGGATGAGCATATTCCTGGGCACCGGCGTGGCCGAGCCGCGCACCCTGGTCAAACACCTCACCGCCTCGGAGGCCCCCAACCTTCAGGACCTGGAATTGATCCAGCTCGTGAGCCTGGGGGACGCCGTTGCCCAGCCGCAACCGCAACGGCAGCCCGAACATCAGGGTCACGGTGGCGGCCTTGCCCAACCAGTTCGGGCTGTCGGAATCGGTGGCCATGCTGGTCACCGAGTACGGGGTCGCGCACCTCACCGGCCGCACCGTGCGCGAGCGCGCCCAGGCGCTGATCGACATCGCCCACCCGGAAGACCGCGCCGCGCTCGTGGAGCAGGCCAAGGCCGCCGTGGCCTTCGTGGTCGACGAAGCCTACCAGGGCAAGGGGATTGCCGCCTATCTCTACCGCATGCTCATCCGCCTGGCCCGCCAGCGCGGAATCCAGGGGTTTCACGCCGATGTGCTCTCCTCCAACCGCAATATGCTCAAGGTCTTCGAAAAGGGGGGGCTGCCGGCCAAGGCCAGCTTGGAGGACGGGGTCTACTCGCTGTGGATGCCCTTTGGGCCCGTCGCCGAAAACGACGCGCTCAATCGCCCCTGAGGGGCAAGAGCAGGGTCCGCAGCCAGTGGCCGAGGGTGTTGTGCGCCAGGTTGGCGCGGTCCAGAGTTTCAAAATCCCGCGCCAGGCCCGCCGGATCGGCGTACCAGTCGGCGCGGGTGGTCACGGGCGCCGCCGGATCCAGCATTCTCACCACCCGGGCGGGGTTGCCGGCGGCGACGGCATTGGCCGGGATGTCGCCGACCACCACCGAGCCGGCCCCGATGATGCTGTTGGCGCCGACCGCGACCCCCTTGCAGATGATGGCGCTGTCGCCCACCCATACGTTTTCAGCCAGGCTCACTGGCTGCGAGCGTCCGATCGAAACCCGGTCGTAGATGCCGTGCCAGTCCCCGTCGGTGATGTAGACCCCGCTGGCCAGCATGCAGCTGGAACCGATGCTGACCGCGACCGCCGAGCTGACCCTGACCCCCGGGCAGAGCAGGCTGCAGTTCCCCACCCGGATGGCGCCGCGCTCGGGCCGGTC
>JAABRJ010000179.1 GCA_011390985.1 Desulfobacteraceae bacterium | reverse complement strand
CGCCAAGGTGGCCGTCGCGCATATCGACATGACCACCCACCGCGGGGCCCACCCGCGGATCGGCGCCATCGACGTGATCCCGTTTACGCCCCTCAGAAACATCGACATGCCGGCGTGCGTGGCGCTGGCGCACGCCTTCGGACAGCGCTACCACGACGAGACCGGGATCCCGGTCTATTTCTACGAGGAGGCGGCCCTCAGGCCCGAGCGCAAAAAACTTGAAGTGATCCGCAAAGGGCAGTACGAGGCCCTGCGCGCTGAGGTCAAGAC
>JAABRJ010000178.1 GCA_011390985.1 Desulfobacteraceae bacterium | reverse complement strand
CGGCGCCCGCAAGTTCCTGGTGGCCTTCAACGTCAACCTGAGGACCACCGACGTCCAGGTGGCCAAACGGATTGCCGCGGCCGTGCGGGCCTCCTCGGGCGGGTTCTGCCACGTCAAGGGGATCGGGCTGGCCCTGGCGGACCGCGGGCTGGTGCAGGTCAGCCTCAACCTGGTGGACCATGAGCGCAATCCACTCTACCGCGTTCTGGAAACCGTGCGCATGGAGGCCCGACGCTGGGGGGTGACGGTGGCCGAAACCGAGGTCTACGGCATGCTGCCGGCCGCGGCCCTGATCGACAGCGCCGCCTACTACCTGCAGGTCGCCGGTTTCGACCCGGCCCAGGTCCTCGAGCTGCAGCTGTTGGAGACCATCGGAGACGCCGGATGACCACCAAGCTGTTTCGCAACGCCCGGATCTTCACCCCGCTGGACCCCGGCGCCCCGCTTGGGGGCGCGACCCAGGGCCGGGTTCAGGTTTATGAAAACGGGGCGCTGCTGGTTCAAAACGGCCGGGTGGAAAAGCTCGGCCCCGCCGCCGGCGTGCTTGGGGAAATCGTCCGCGCCGGGGCCAAAATCCACCAGGAGATCGACTGCCAGGGCGCCTGCCTGGTGCCCGGGTTCGTGGACCCCCATACCCACATGTGTTTTGCCAGGCCGCGGGAGGCCGAATTCGACCTGCGCCTGGCGGGCACCCCCTATCTCGAGATCCTGGCCAAAGGCGGCGGCATCCTCTCCTCGGTGCGCGACGTGCGCGCCGCCTCGGAAGCGGACCTGCTGGCGGCCACCCGCCGGCGGGTGCTGACGGCCCTCGGCCTGGGCACGACCACCGTCGAGATCAAGAGCGGCTACGGCCTGGAGACCGCAAGCGAGCTGCGCATGCTGCGGGTGATCGCGCGCGTCGGCCGCGAGCTGCCGGTGGATGTGGTGCCGACCTTTCTCGGCGCCCACGCCGTGCCCGAGGAGTTCCGCGGCGACCCGGACGGGTATGTCGCGCTGATCGTGAATGAGATGATCCCGGCGGTGCGGGAGCAGGGCATCGCCCGCTTCTGCGACGTTTTCTGCGAGCAGGGCGTTTTTTCGATCGCCCAGACCCGCCGCATCCTGCAGGCCGCCCGCAGCGCCGGCCTGCAGCTCAAGCTGCATGCCGACGAGGTCCACGACCTCGGCGGGGCCGGGCTGGCCGCCGAGCTCAAGGCGGTTTCGGCCGATCATCTGCTGGCCGCAAGCGACGAGAATATCGCCCGCATGGCGCAGGCCGGCGTCGTCGCCAGCCTGCTGCCGGCCACGGCCTACAGCCTGCGCAAACCCTACGCGCGCGCCCGCCGGATGATCCAGGGAGGGGTTCCCGTGGCGCTTGCCAGCGACTGCAACCCGGGCTCGAGCTACACCGAGTCGATGCCCTTTGTCTTCGGCCTGGCCGTGATGCAGATGGACCTTTCGCCGCTGGAGGCCCTGACGGCCGTCACCCTGAACGCCGCCTACGCGCTGGGCGTGGCCGGGCGCGTGGGCAGCCTGGATCCCGGCAAACAGGCCGATTTTCTGCTGCTCGACGGTGAAAGCCCGGCGATCCTGGCCTACCACGCGGGTGTTTCGCCGGTGACGGCGGTTTACAAGCGCGGCGAACTGGCAGCTGGAAGGGAAGATCCATGAAACTTGCGCAACGCTCCTTGACCGAATTTGTGCAGGACCTCGCCGGCGAGGCCCCCGCCCCGGGCGGCGGCAGCGCGGCGGCCTATGCCGGCGCCATGGCTGCCGCCCTGGCCGCCATGGTGGCGCGCCTGACGCTGGGCAAAAAGGGCGCTCAGGGCGCCCGCACCCGCCTGGCGGCCGTCATTGCGGCCGCCGAAACGCTGGCGGCGCGCTTCGTCGTGCTGCTGGACGCGGACACCGCGGCCTACAACCAGGTGGCTGCGGCCTTCAAGCTGCCCAAGGCCAGCGATGACGAAAAGGCGGCGCGCAGCGCGGCCCTGCAGGCGGCCCTGCGCCATGCGGCCGAGGTGCCCCTGGAAACTTTGGAGGCCGCCACCCGGTTGGTGGGGCTGATCGAGACGGTCGTGGTGGACGGCAACCCCAACTGCATCACCGATGCCGGCAGCGCGCTGCACCTCTGCCGCGCCGGTGCGTATGCCGCGGCCTACAATGTGCGCATCAACCTGATGGCCATCCGCGACGGGGCATTTGTCAAAACCTGCGCCCGGGACACGGCCCGCTGCCTGCAGCGGGTGGATGACGCCGTCGCGCAACTTGAAAAAGCGGTCGCGGCCAAGCTGGCCCAGTGACGCAATACAGGGGGGATAGGGCCATGCAGCCGATCTATCTGGACGGAGCGCAGCTGACCATCGACGACCTGGTGGCGGTCGCACGCCACCGGGCGCCGGCGGCCTTTTCAGACGTGGGGGTCCGGCGGGTGGAGCGCACCGGCGAGCTGATCGCCCGCTGGGTCGCGCAAAAACGCGTGATTTACGGGATCACCACGGGCTTCGGCGCCCTCTGCAACGTGACCATTTCCGAGGGCGACACCCGCAAGCTTCAGGAAAACATCCTGATGAGCCATGCCGCCGGGATCGGCACCCCGCTGCCCGAGGAGGTCGTGCGGGCCATCATGGCGCTCCGGGTGCACGACCTGGCGCTGGGCTATTCGGGCTGCCGGATGGAAACCCTGCGCTACCTGCTGGCCTTTCTCAACCAGGGGATCTCGCCGCTGGTGCCTGAAAAAGGGTCCGTCGGGGCCAGCGGCGATCTGGCGCCCACCGCTCACCTGGGTCTGGTCCTGATCGGCCGCGGCGAGGCCTTTTACCGCGGCCGGCGCATCTCGGGCGCGGAAGCCCTGCGGATTGCGGGCCTCCCGCCGCGGCAGCTGGAAGCCGGCGAGGGGCTGGCGCTGATCAACGGCACCCAGGTGATGACCGCCATCGGCGCCCTGGTGGTCAACGACGCCGTGCGGCTCTCCAAGACCGCCGACATCGCCTGCGCCATGACCCTGGAAGTCTTGATGGGCAGCTACTCCGAGTTCGACCCCCGCATTCAGCAGGTGCGTCCGCACCCCGGCCAGATCGCCACCGCGGACAACATCCTGCGCCTGACGGCCGAAAGCGGCATCGTCGCCTCGCACGAAGGCTGCGCCCGGGTCCAGGACGCCTACACCCTGCGCTGCGCCCCCCAGATCCACGGCGCCAGCAAGGACGCCGTGGCCCACGCCCGGCGGGTGATCGGGATCGAACTCAACGCCACCACCACCAACCCGCTGATCTTCGCCGATACCGAGGAGGTGCGCATGGGCGGCAATTTTCACGGCCAGCCGATCGCCATGGCGGCCGATTACCTGTCCATGGGGCTGGCGGAGCTGGGCAGCGTCTCCGAGCGTCGGATCGAGCGCATGGTCAACCCGCAGCTCAGTGAACTGCCGGCCTTCCTGGTCAAGAACGGCGGTCTCAACTCGGGCTACATGATCGGTCAGTACGCCGCCGCCGCCCTGGTGTCCGAAAACAAGGTCCTGGCGCACCCCGCCTGCGTGGACTCGATCCCCACCTCCGCCAACAAGGAGGACCACGTCAGCATGGGCAGCATCGCCATCCGCCAGACCCGCGAGATTCTCGACAACGTGGAGCACGTCGTGGCCATCGAACTGCTCTGCGCCGCCCAGGCCTATGACCTGCTGACGGAAAAGCAGCCACTGAGCGCCGGCCTGGGCACCCGCGCGGCCTATGCCGTGATCCGCCGGCATGTGGCCTACCTGGCGGCCGACCGCGACCTTTACCGCGACATCGCGGCCATCGTGGCCGTGCTGCGGTCGGGCGAGATGGTTGCGGCGGTGGAAGCCGCGGTTGGCGAGATTGCGGGATAGGGCGCGCTTGACGGCACCGCAGAGGCGGGCATGAGGGTGAGGGCAGTGGCGATGGCTGACGATCATTGGCAAGCAACGGATCCCAAGTTGACTGCCCGCTACCGGAACCAGGCCGCGATGCTGGCCAACAAGGTGACCAAGCGCTACCGCCACCTGCGCAAGCGGTTTGCGCGGCAGAACATCGAGGTCTTCAGGCTTTACGACTGGGATATCCCTGAAATACGGGCCGTGGTCGACTGGTATGCCGGGCATCTGGTGATCGGCGAATACACCCGCAACCAGTCCACTCCCGAATGGCTGCCGCTGATGGGCGCCGCGGTTGCCGAGGCGCTGGGCGTTGCCCGCGAAAAATTGCACCTGAAGGAGAGGCGCGCGGGCTTTCAGGGGGGAAAGCGCTACCAGCGCCTGGATTTCACCAACCAGAAGATCGTCGTCTCCGAACGGGACTTCCGCTTCTATGTGAACCCTTACGACTACATCGATACCGGTCTTTTTTCCGACCACCGCAACACCCGCCAGATGGTGCGGGACGCGGCGGCGGGCAAGGATTTTCTCAACCTCTACTGCTACACCGGCACTTTCTCCTGTTATGCGGCCAGAGGCGGTGCGCGCTCCACGGTCTCGGTGGACCGCGCCGAAACCGCCATCCAATGGGCCCGGGAGAACATGGCGCTGAACGCCATTCCCGCAGCGGACAACAGCCTGGTTCAGGCCCACGCGCTTGATTTTCTGAAAATGGCCCAACGCCGGCATCGGACCTTCGATCTTGCGGTGGTCGACCCCCCGTCGTATTCCACCACCCGGGAGCGCCAGGACGATTTCGACATTCTGCGCGATCACCCGCTGCTGCTCTCCGCCGTCGTGGCGGTGATGCGCCCCGGCGGCGCCATCTGGTTCTCCACCAACCACCAGAATTTTACCCTCCGCATGGACCAGCTGCCAGTGGCCGACGTGGCCGAAATCACCGCGGCCACCATCCCCGAAGACTACCTCAGCAAACGCAAAACCATCCACCGCTGCTGGAAAATTACGCTGTAAGGGCCGCGCGGCGCCGGCTGCCGGGAGCCTCTGACCGCATCAGGCGGCAGCCGCTGCAGCCGATGATTTTGTCAGATGCCGGGAATCATGATAAGGGGCTGTGAACCTGATCGTTTGCAGTTGGCCGGATCCGGCTTGCACCGCTGGCGATCATCGGCGAAGCCCTGAAATTCAAGGAGCCAGGGATGGCCGCAGTTCCCCGACGCCCTGAAACCCCCCTGCGTCTGCACAGGCTGGCCCGTGCGCTGATCTGGCTGGCGGGGGCCTTCCTGCTGGTGACGATCCTCCAGGTGGCGGTCCTGCGCTTCGTAAATCCGCCGGTCACCGTGAGCGTCATATGGGACTTTACCCGCCAGCGGATCAAGGCCAAACCCTACCGTCCGCCGGCCTTTGTCTGGCAGCCGATTGAAAAAATATCCCCGCACCTGCGCAGGGCCGCGCTGGCCGCTGAAGATCAGCGCTTTGCAGAGCACCACGGGTTTGATCTGGTCGAAATCCGGAAAGCGGCCAAAGACATCCTGCGTGAGCAGCGCATCCGGGGCGCCAGCACCATTTCGATGCAAACCGCCCGCACGGTCTACCTGCTGCCGGTGCGCAGCATCCCGCGAAAAGCGCTCGAGGCCTATTACACCGCCTTGATCGAACTCTTTTGGGGCAAGCGCAGGATCCTGGAAATGTACCTGAACACCGTCGACTGGGGGGCGGGGGTGATGGGGGCCGAGGCCGCTTCCCAGCGCTATTTCAAAATATCCTCAGCCCGTCTGAATCCGCGCCAGGCGGCGCTGCTGGTGGCCGTACTGCCCAACCCGCACCGCCTCTCGCCGCTGCGGCCCGATAGCTACGTCCAGGGCCGGGTCCGGCGGATCCTGGCCGACATGCACCTGATGCCGCTGCTGTAGGCTGCTCACCGGACGCCGGCTGCGCTCTCAAACCTTGATGATGCGGTAAAGTCGAAAACCAGACGGTTTCGAAAAAAGTTCAAGTTCAAGGCGCGCAAATCTCGATGAGTGAGGCGTACTTTTGTACGCCGCAGCGACTTCGAGATGCAGCGCAACGCAGAAATTGGACTTTTTGCGGAACCGTCAAGCCTTGCGCCGCAGAACGGCCTTTTGCTGCTGTTTGTTGTCCGTATTTTTTTCAACGAAGATCGGCTGCCCGCTGAATGGGTCTTTTCCCGTACGGTACATCAGGGTGGACCAGGTGGAGGGGGTGGGGGTGAAAATCTGCACCTGCTCGGGCAGCAGGTGCAGTTTGCGGATGGCGAAGGTGCGCAGCTGCTGCATGTCCGCCAGGGTGCAGCCGGGGTGGGCGGCCATCAGGTAATAGGTCAGAAAGACCTTGATGCGATGCTTCTGCTGGAGGGTTCTCGTCGCGGCTTGCCCATCAGGCGCAGCAGCGGGTCAACCACGTGCTCGGGCGCGATTTTCAGCTGCCCGGAGATGTGGTGGCGCAGGATCGTCTCCAGATAGCGGGCGCCGGCCGCGCGGTCTTTCAGGATCAGGTCGTAGCGGATTCCCGAGGCGACAAAGACCTTGCGCACCCCCGGCAGGCGGCGCAGCGCCCCCAGCAGCCGGATCTGGCGGCCGTGGTGGACCGATAGCTGGGTGCAGGGTTCGGGAAAGAGGCAGCCCCTGTCCCGGCAGGCCCCCTTTTCCGTTTTACGGCGACACTCGAAGCCGTACATGTTGGCCGTCGGGCCGCCCACGTCCGCGATGATCCCCCTGAACGCCGGGTGGTGCGTAAACCCGGCCGCCTCGCGCAGCAGGGAGTCCTCGCTGCGCGAGATGACATGCCGCCCCTGGTGCACCGCAATCGCGCAGAACCGGCATTCGCCGTAGCAGCCGCGGTGGGAGGTGAGCGAAAAGCGGATGGTCTCGAGGGCCTTGACAGGGCCGTCTTTTCCGTAAAACGGGTGGACGTCGCGGGCATACGGCAGTTCGTAGATTCGGTCGAGGGCCTCCGGGGTCGGGGGCGGCTGGGGCGGGTTCTGGACGATGTAACGGGTGTCCTGGCGCTGGTAGAGGCGGCGGGCCGTGAAGGGGTCCGCGTTTTCGTAAAAGGTTCGGAACATCGCAGTCAGTTGGTCGTCGTCGCGGGCCACCCGCTCGTGGGACGGCAGCTCGATATCCGGCCCCGGAAATTCGGCGGCGGCCGAGGGCGCCTCGCGGCTGATGTAACAGATGCCGCGGACTGTGCGGATGTCGCCCCCCTGGGCCAGTTTGGCGGCCAGTTCCAGGACGGTCTGCTCGGCCATGCCGTAGACCAGCACGTCGGCCTTGGCATCGAAGAGGACGGCACGGCGCACGGTGTTCGACCACCCGTCATAATGCGAGATGCGCCGCAGACTGGCCTCGATGCCGCCCAGGACAATCGGGCGGGTCGCTTTGAAAAACCGCCGAATGAGGTTGCTGTAGGCGATCAGCGCCCGGTCGGGACGCCGGTCGTTGACCCCGCCGGGGGTGAGGTCGTCGCTTTTGCGGCGCTTGCCGGCGGCGGTGTAGTTGGCGACCAGGGAATCGACGCAACCGCCGCTGACCCCCCAGAAAAGGGCCGGCTGCCCCAGTCGGCCGATGTCGCGGCCGCTGTGGATGTCCGGCTGGGCGATGATCCCGACCCGGTAGCCGGCGGCCAGCAGCACCCTGCCGATAACGGCCACGCCGATGTAGGCTGAATCGAGATAGGTGTCGCCGGTTACCAGGATGACGTCCACCTGCGACCAGCCCAACTGGCGGACCTCCCGGGGGGTGGTCGGGATAAAGGTCGGGGTGCTCGGGGAGGCGGCGGCGGTCTCGGTCATGGCGGACCCTTATCCTATTTCGTTTTCGAAAGCCCGCGAATAGCCGGTTGTTTGCCGAAAAGCCCCCATCCGGCCGACTTCGCGGGGCGCGGCGCAATCCACAAGGAACCGTCTGATGTCCGAAAAGAAAAAATTCTATGCGGTCGCCAAGGGCCGCAAGCCGGGTATTTACCAAAAGTGGTTCGGCCCCGACGGGGCTCAGGTGCAGATAGACCACTTTCCGGGGGCTGTTTTTCGCGGGTTTGCCACACGCCCCGAGGCCGAGGCCTTCCTCGGGCAGCCGCACGCGGCGCGGGTCAGACCGAGGCCCTCAGCGGGGGAGGGGATGGCGAGCCCGGCGCCGACCGGCGCGGTGATGGTCTACACGGACGGCAGTGCCCTGAACAACCCGGGGCCCGGCGGATACGGTGTGGTGATTCTGGAGGGGGGCAAGCGCACGGAGCTTTCGGGGGGTTTCAGAAAAACCACCAACAACCGCATGGAGCTGCTGGCCTGCATCAAAGGGCTCGAAGCCCTCCCGACGCCTACCACGGTCTCGCTCTACAGCGATTCGGCCTATGTCGTCAACGGCATTACCAAGGGGTGGGCCAAATCCTGGCGGCGCAACGGCTGGCGAAAAAGCAACGGCGAGGCGGCCCTCAACCCGGACCTGTGGGAAAAGCTCCTGGCGCTCTGCGAGAAACACACCGTCCAGTTCGTCTGGGTCAGAGGCCACGCCGGCAACCCCGGCAACGAAAGGTGCGACCAGTTGGCCACGCGGGCCGCTGCGGGCGGGCGGCTGCCGCCGGACACGGCCTATGAACTGGCCCTTCGCCAAAAATGACGGCGTTCTCAAAAGTTCGAACCGCAAGGTCGGCCGAAGCCCTGAAGCCGGGGGCGGGACGGCTGTGACGCAAAAAAGGCCAGAAGGCGGACCGGTTTCGGCAACAAAAAGGGCATTGCCCCGTGCTGGCTGGCAATGCCCTTTTTAGACTGCGAAATGGCCGGTTAGATCACCGTTACATTTACTGCAGCTGGGCCCTTCTGACCCTGCTCGATTTCGAACGTCACCCGGTCACCTTCATTCAGAGACCTGAAACCGCTGGAGTTGATTGCGGAATGATGAACAAATACGTCCGGACCGTTTTCCTGCTCGATGAAACCAAACCCTTTGCTGTCGTTGAACCACTTTACTACGCCTTCTGCCATGGTGACTTCCTCCTTGTTAAAAAAAATTCTCTAAGTTTCAGACTGCAGGTCGCCACTTTGGCAAATGGTTTTTCGCCTTCAGTAAGAAACCGGCTCAGATTAAACCCGAGCCTTTACTTTGGATTATTCCATACCATGTTTTTAAAAAAAAACAAGCGCATTTAAGGAAAAAATTGAACTTCGGGATTTTTTCGGGGATGCGGCCGCCCGGCGTGCGGCGCGGCCAGGCCGGAGCACGCTGCCGTAGCTTCAACCGCAGCGGCTTGCTGGGCATGATCGACCCTGATGGCGGCGGCCAACCCGACGGCGGGCCAGGGGGATGTCACCACCCCCCAGGCTTGGACGGCAACCTTCAGCTGGCAAGCAGCAGATCGGAGCTTCCGCCGTGTGCCCCCTTCTACCGGGGGTATCGGGAGCGCTGGCGCTCTCCTGCGCGGGCGGCCGTGGCCCGGCCGGCCGGTGCTCGCCGCCGGCTGGAAGTTTCAGCCCCTGAAGGCGACATCCAGGCAAAAGCGCCTGCCTGCGAACGCCCGGTCTGGCTTGTCGCCGGCTTTCGGCTGCGCGCCGGCTGCCGTTCGGGACGACGGCCGTCGTTGACCTTTGGCGGGGCGGCGGCCGCATAGTCAAAATCCGTCAGGGTGCGGCGTTCGGTCCGGGAGCCGAGCACCCGGTCGATGGCCCTTACCATGTCCTGGTCGGCGCTGGTGATCAGGGTGAAGGCGTCGCCGCTGCGGGTGGCCCGCCCGGTCCGGCCGATGCGGTGGATATAGGCCTCCGGCGTGTTGGGGATGTCATAGTTGATCACATGCGAGATCTGGGTGACGTCAATCCCCCGGGCGGCGATATCGGTGGCTACCAGGATCTGGAAGGTGCCGTCGCGAAAGCCGTTCAGCGCGGCCTGACGCCGGTTCTGGGAGAGGTTGCCCTGCAGTGAGGCCGAGCGGAAGCCGGCACTGGCCAGTTTCTCGCCCAAGCGTTTGGCGCGGTGCTTGGTGCGGGTGAAGACCAGGACCGACTCGGTGGCCGTGTTTTCCAGCAGCTTCAGCAGCAGCGGGGTTTTAAGGTGCTCGGAGACCGGGTAAAGGGCGTGGCTGACGGTTTCCGCCGGGGCCGTGAGACCCACCTGGACGGTGACCGGGTTTTGCAGCACGTCCTTTGCCAGATTCCGGATTTCAGCCGGCATGGTGGCCGAAAAGAGCAAGGTTTGGCGCTTGGCGGGGACATGCCGCAGAATCCGCCGGATGTCGGGGAAAAAGCCCATGTCGAACATCTGGTCGGCCTCGTCCAGCACCAGCACCTCCAGGCGCGAGAGGTTCACCGTGCGCCGGCCGATATGGTCCAGCAGGCGGCCGGGGCAGGCGACGACGATGTCGGCGCGTTTCAGAATCTCGATCTGGGGGTTGATCCCGACGCCGCCGTATACGGTGGCGCTTTTAAGGGCGGTTCCGCGGCCGAGGGTTTGAGTGGCCTGGTGGATCTGCTCGGCCAGTTCGCGGGTGGGGGCGATGATCAGTGCCCGGACGTGGCCGCGGGACTGCCTGTCCGCAATCAGTCGGTTCAGGATCGGCAGCACAAAGGCCGCCGTTTTGCCGGTGCCGGTCTGGGCCAGCCCCATGACGTCCTGACCGTGCATGACCGGTGGAATCGCCTGGATCTGGATCGGGGTCGGGGTGACATAGCCCGCCGCCGTGACGCCTGCCGCGACGGTGGGGTGGAGATTGAACGCTTCAAAATTCGAATTCATAAAATCCTTACTTAGAGAAAGATGGTGCGATAAAAAGAAGCCCCGGGTCAATTCCGGGGCTTACGAAGGTGTCGTTGGTTTCCAGGAAGTGTATCGAGGGGGGGTGAGTGATGCTCCAGATAATAGGGGTTTAATTCAGCGCCGTCAAGGCAAATCTTTGAAATAATTGAAATCAGAGGAATTTTAACTTTTTTGGGCCGTCATGCGCCGGGTTTGTTGTGCTCCGCGCGAACGTTGACCAGGTTGCCGGCCAGCATCACCACGGCCCCGACCAGGACCAGGACGTCCGGGCGCTCGCCGTAGATCGTCAGGCCCACCAGGGCGATCAGCGGCAGGCGCATGAAATCCATCGGCACGACCACCGTGGCGTCGGCCAGTTTCAGCGCCCGCGCCATGCAGTAGTGGGCCGTCAGGGCCGAGAGGCCCACCGCCAGGAGCCAGGGCCACATGGCGGGGGAAGGCGTCACCCAGCCTGCAAGCGACGGCACTAGCCCCAGGGGCAGTTGGATCGCTGTCATGTAGAAGATGATGACCAGCGGCGGGTCGATCTGCGCCAGCTTGCGGGTCAGGGTGTGGGACAGGGCGTAGCCGACCGCCCCGCCCAGCACGGCCAGGGCGGCGGGCTGGAAAACCGCGGCCCCCGGCCGCAGAATGATCAGCATGCCGGCGATGCCGAGGGTGATGGCGGTAATCCGCGGCCGGGTCAGGCGCTCGCCCAGCAGGAGCGTCGCCAGGACCGCGGTCCAGACCGGTACGGTGAACTCGATGGCGAAAACCTCCGCCAGCGACAGGGTCGCAAGCCCGTAAAACCAGCCGAACTGCCCCCCGAAATGGGCGATGTTGCGGGCGGCGTGCAGCAGGAAACAGCTGGTCTGGAGCCGCCGCCAGCCGGTCGGCCGCATCAGGGCGCCGATGGCGACCAGCCCGATCAGGCTGCGGAAAAAAAGAATCTGGAAGGTGTTCAACTCCGCCGACAGTTCGCGGCCGCCGATGGCCATGGCCATGAAGGAGACCAGGGTGCCCGTCATCCAGAGGGTCGCACGGACGATCGGGTGGCGTGCCGGGCGGCTTTTCGAGGTGCCGCACCCGTCGGGCTCGGCCCCGGCGATCTTGCCGGCAGGGTTTCTTCCTGGGCGGATTTTTTGAAAACGGTTCGGCAACGGTGCCCGGCGCCTCATCGACGGCTGTTGAGAACCGTGATCTGGTCGTTCAGGGTCCAGTAATCGTAAACGTAGCCGATCAGGAAAAGACCACCGGTCAGCAGGTAAAGCAGGCCGCTGAGCCACTTGCCCATGTACATCCGATGGATGCCGAAAATCCCCAGAAAGGTGAGCAGAATCCAGGCCAGGGTATAGTCGATCGACCCCTCCTGGAAGCGCAGATCCGCCCGGCGATCCATGCCGGGGATCAGGAAGAGGTCCACGATCCATCCGATGAACAGCAGCCCCAGGGTAAAGAAGTAGAGGGTGCCCGATATGGGCTTGCCGTAGTAAAACCGGTGGGAACCGGTAAAGCCGAAAAGCCAGAGGATGTAGCCGATGGTTATGCTGTGGGTATTGTCGGCCATGGGGGCTCCTTTCACCTTTCAGGCGCGGGCGCCGGCGGTGTGGCGGTTGATGACCTCGAGGCTCCAGTAATAAAGGGTTGCGCCGGTGGTGTCAAATCCCGCCCCGGCGGTGCGCTGGCAGTCCCAAAGGAAGCCTTGATTCCCTTTGGATTTCAGCCTACCATGACCGGCAGCTTGGGTGTTGGTCGGGACCGCGACGGCCCAGGGTTTGCGCGCACCGCTCCGGGGGCTCCCGCCGACGCGCGGCCCGGGAGGGTTGCGGGCTTTTGGGACAACCCTTTCGGCGAGGAGGAGGCACGTCATGCCGCGAAGCCTGCTGAGCGCCTGTGCCGCCGCCGGTCCGGCGAGCCGGCCGGCAGTCGATAACCCGAAGGAGTTGGTGGCGGACTTCGAACGGGAGGTTGCCGGCGCCCGCAACGATCAGGTCAACATTCTGGCGCCCACCTGGTTTGCAAAAGCCGACGAAGCGCTCTTGGACGCACGCGAGGGGCTCGAAGACCAGACGGCCGTATCCAAAATTGCCGATGCGGTTGCCCGCGGCCGGGAACATCTCCAGAGGGCTGAAGAGATGGCCGCGGTGTCCCGGACGGCGCTCGCGGATCTGCTCCCGAGCCGCGAAGCCGCCCGCAAGGCGGGCGCCACCCGGCTGGCGAGCTACGATGACACCGAAGAGGATTTCATCCGCTTGACGCGCGCCATCGAGCAGAACAACCTCGAGTATGCCATCAAAAACAAGGAGCGGGTCAAGGCGGCTTACCACGACCTCGAAATCCTGGCCATCAAAGGGGATGCGCTGGGCGAAGTGCGCGACATTCTCAGCCAGCTCGACGCCATGGCGGCGCGCAAGCACGCCCCGCAAACCACCGCCCTGGCCGTCGAGAAATACAATCAGGCCGACGCCTTCATCTCCCAGAACCCGTATGCCAGCGAAAAGATGAACCTGGTGGCCAAGGACGCGCTCTTGAACGCCAACCGGGCGGTGCAGATCACCCGCCAGGCCATGGCCGTCAAGGAGATGACCCCCGAGAGGGTGGCCCTCTGGATCGAGGACCTGCTGCAGGGCATCACCCGCCAGCTGTCGGCGCCCGACATGCGCGCTCAAAGCTTCCAAATCCAGCAGGACAACATCATCGGCTCCATCCAGGCCCTTCAGGAGAACCGCAATTATCTCAGCGCCAAGACCGAGGCTCTCAAAAACGAGGTCGACGAGCTGAGTGCCCGGGTGATCAACCTCGAGGGCCGCAGCCGGGAAGAGCAGGAGACCATGGCACGCCTCGAGGCCGATAAGCGCTTCAATCAGAAATTCGCGGAGATCCAGACCTTTTTCGGCAAAGACGAGGCCGAAGTCTACCGCCAGGGCGACTATCTCATGATCCGGCTGCGGGGGATCAAGTTTCCGGTCGGCAAGGCGGTGATCATGCCGGAAAACTACAACCTGCTGCGCAAGGTGCAGCAGGCCATCCGAAATTTCGACGACCCCGATGTGGTGGTTGCCGGTCACACCGACAGCACCGGCTCCAACGCTGTCAACGAGCAGCTTTCCCTGGAGCGGGCCGAAGCGGTCCGGGAATACCTGATCGCCAACAACACCCTGCCGCCACACAGGGTGGCGGCCGTC
>JAABRJ010000177.1 GCA_011390985.1 Desulfobacteraceae bacterium | reverse complement strand
CCCCCTGCTGTCCAATGAAACGGCCGAGGGGCGTGCGGCCAACCGCCGGATCGACGTCGCCATCGCCCCCAGGGCGAAGGTGGACCAACCTTAAGGGCCCCGGCCCTTACTTCGCGTTCAACGACCAGTCGTAATCCAGGTACTTGACCGAATAACCGCCGGCTTTCAGGTGATCGCCGTCCGATGCGGAGATATATCCGCTGCAGAAATTCGCCACGGCGCGCTCGGTCTTATCGAGTCCTGAAAATCCGGACGGCGGCGAGAACCGGGCGACAAAATCTTCCCCATACCATTT
>JAABRJ010000176.1 GCA_011390985.1 Desulfobacteraceae bacterium | reverse complement strand
GGGGCACGCAGGTGGCGATGAAGAGTTTGCGGGGCGGTGCCGCCGCCGCCGCCAGCGCCAGGGCGTGCCGGCTCTTGCCGCTTTTGCAGCCGCCGATCACCAGGATCGATTCGGTCGCCGCCGGTGGGTGGAGAGGTGAGGAGGTCATCGGGTCAATTTACCGCAAGCTTGCGGCCGAGGCAGGCCGCGAGCAGGCTGTCGGTGTCGATAAAGCGCGTAAAATGCGCCGCCAGGCGGTCGTAGGCCCGGTCCCGCGCGGCCAGCCCCTGCAGTTCGGTGACCGCGATGCCTTCCAGGCCGATGGCGGCCAGCCAGGCGCGGGTGACCCCCGGGGTGTCGAAAAGACCGTGCAGGTAGGTGCCCATCACGCGCCCGCTCGGGGCCAGGCAGCCGTCCTCGTCGCTGCAGGCTCTGCCGTTGCGCTCGGTTACGGTCAAAAACGGGCGGCCGCCGCCGCGGCGGGTCTGGCCCATGTGGATCTCGTACCCGCTGCCCGCGATCGGCCCCCAACGGAAACGCGAGCGGGTGGTGGTTTTGGGGGCCTCCAAGCGGGTCGTCACCGGCAGCAGGCCCAGGCCGGGGGTGGTGCCGGGGCGGCCCTCCAGCCCGTCGGGGTCCGCCACGTGCTGTCCCAGGATCTGATAGCCGCCGCAGATCCCCAGCAGGTGGCCGCCGGCGACGGCGTAGGTTTTCAACCGGTCGCTCCAGCCGCTGCGGTGCAGCCAGGCGAGGTCGGAGCGGGTGTTTTTGGACCCGGGCAGGACGACGGCGCCGAAGGACGACAGCTCCTGAACTCTTTCGAGAAACTGGAGCGAGAGACCCTCCAGGTTTGCGAGCGGGTCGAAATCGGTGAAGTTTGAGATGTGCGGCAGCCGGATCACCCCGATCCGCGGGCGGTTGTGCGAGGCCCCGGAGTGCGGCAGCGGGTTTTCGAGGACCACCGAATCTTCGGCTTCGATGCGGATGTCCGGAAGCCAGGGCAGGACCCCGAAGACCGGTTTGGCGGTGCGCGCCTGGATCCAGCGGGTGCCGTCGGCGAAGAGTGCGATGTCGCCGCGGAAGCGGTTGATCACAAAACCGGCGATCTGATCCTGTTGGGCCGGCGCCAGGCAGGCCAGGGTGCCCACCAGCTGGGCGAAAACGCCCCCGCGGTGGATGTCGGCCACCAGCAGGACCCGGGCGCCGGCGTAATCCGCCATCCGCAGGTTGGTGATGTCCGAGGCCATCAGGTTGACCTCGGCGCACGAGCCGGCGCCTTCCATCACGATCAGGTCGTGGGCGGCGGCCAGGCGGTCGTAGGCCAGGCAGGCTTCCTTGAAGAGTTGCTCCTTGAGCTGATGATAGGCCGCGGCCGTGGCGTTGGCAAAGGCCTCGCCCAGCAGCACCACCTGGGAGCCCACCTCGCTGGTGGGTTTGAGTAGAACCGGGTTCATGTCGACGTGGGGGGCGATGCGGGCCGCCTCGGCCTGGACGATCTGGGCGCGGCCCATTTCCAGCCCCTCGGGGGTCACCCCCGAATTGTTGGACATGTTCTGGGCCTTGAAGGGCGCCACGCGCAGGCCCCGGTCGGCCAGGATGCGGCACAGGGCGGTGGCGATAACGCTTTTGCCCACATCCGAGCCGGTGCCCATGACGGCAATACAGGGGGGTGCTGCTGTCGTATTCAGAACGGCCATCGCTCTTTCGGGCGGGTCGCGGTCAAGACCGCCGCCGCCAGGGTTTCAGCCAAGGTCATATTTACGGGTATAGCCCCGCGGGGTCACCATGAAACCGTCGCTGGTGGTGGTGCCCGCGTTGCCGATAAAGACCACCGTCTGCATGTCCACCGGCGCGTCCTTGAGGTCCTTGAGGGTTAGGACCGAAAGGGCCTGGTGGTCTCGGGTGGCGCTGGTGACGACCCCCACGGGGGTGTCCGGGGCCCGATGGCGCAGCACGATTTCCTGAGCGCGGGCCAGCTGCCAATCGCGTTTTTTGCTTTTGGGGTTGTAGAGCACGATAACGAAATCGGCCCCGGCGGCGGCGTCCAGGCGCCGCTCGATCTTTTCCCACGGGGTCAGCAGGTCGCTCAGGCTGACGGCCGCAAAATCATGGGTCAAGGGGGCGCCCAGAAGGGCGGCGCCCGCACACAGCGCCGGAATCCCCGGGACCACCTCCACCGGCAGGGCCTCGGCGGCGCCCCCCGGGGCCGCGTTCGCAGGGGTCAGGCGGACGCCCTTTTGGCGGCACATTTCGAAAACCAGCCCGGCCATGGCGTAAATGCCGGGGTCGCCGCTTGAAACGATGGCGCAGGATCTTCCCGCCAGCGCTAAATTGATGGCGGCTTCGACCCGCGCCACCTCTTGCTGCATGCCGGTGCTGACCACCTGCTTGCCGCTGATCAGCGGCTTGACCAGGTCGATGTAGGTGGTGTAGCCGACGACCGCATCCACCGCCGCGAGCACCGTGGTGGCCTTCAGCGAGAGGTGGTCCAGCCCCCCCGGACCGATGCCGACGATGTAGAGGGTATTCGGGCGATGGCCACGGTCGCATTGCGGGTGGTCTGTTTGGGGACGATCAGCGGGCCGTTTCCCGCCGCCAGGATCGCGGCTGCTTCGCATACGCTTTCGACTCCGATATGGTGCGCCACCATCGCCGAGGGGGAGACGACCCCGTCCACCCGCGCGAGGGCGTCTTTTTCGAAAAAAACCAGCGGCACCCCGAGGGTTTGGGCCAGCGCCAGCAGGCCGGGTTCGTCCTGCTTGAGGGTGATCGAGGCGATTTGGTTCAGGCTGGCCGGGGCCAGTCTGAAGCGCGCCAGGGTGTCCAGCAGCAGACCGCGCATCTCCGCCAGCGGGGTTCCGCGGTTGCAGCCCATGCCCGCCACCAGGGTCGGGGGGCGCAACACCAGCGTTCGAGGGGGGACCGGCGCCAGCACGTCATCCACCCAGACCCCGGCCGTGGTGTGCCCGCCACCAGGCGCGTGAAACGCGATCACGGCACCCGCGGGCAGCCTACCGCCGATCCAGCCCATGGGGTCGTGCAGCCGGACGGGCTGACCGGTCAGCAGCGCCATGCTTACGTATTGGATTGCGGCCGGATTTTCAATAGAAAGATGATTTTCCCTGGCCAGCAGATCGATCGCCGGGACGGCGCTGAGATCGGTGGCCGTGGTGATCACCGGGTCGGCGGCGGTGATCCGGCCGACCTCCAAGGCCAGCTGATTGGCGCCGCCGAGGTGGCCGGAAACCAGGCTGATGGCGTGCCGGGCGCCTTCGTCGATCACCACCACGGCCGGGTCTACGGTTTTGTGGCGGATCAGCGGGGCGATCAGGCGCACCACAATGCCGGTGGCCATCACGAAGATGTGGCCGCCGTAGCGGGAGAAGCGCGGCGGCAGGGCGTGCGCCAGGCGCTGGAAGGTGACCTCGGCCAGCGGGGCCCGGGCGAGGCCGGCCGCCAGGCAAAGGTCGCATCCGGGCAGATGGCGCGCCAGGCGCAGCGCGATTTCGGCGCCGTTGGGCGTGATCGCCCAGGCGGCGAGCAGGTTTTGGCGGGCGGACGGGGTCATGGCGCCGGGTCGGGGGCCTTGCGGCGCAGAAGGTCGCCGGGGCCCGAAAAGGTCCTGGAGTTGCGGCTGGCACGGGTCACGCGCTTTTTCCGCCCCAATTCAAGGATCATCACTGCCCACTGCCTGGCGAAATGCGTGGCTGAAATCGGAGGCGTAGAGTTTGGAGGTGTGCTGCAGTTCCTCGGGACGCACGCCCAGGACCTTGCCCACGATGATCAGGGCCTGGTGGTCGATCCCCTCTTGTTTGGCCAGCTCTGGAAGGCACTCTATGCGGGTCAACCGGATTTTCTCCTCGGGCTGGCTGACCCTGAACGCCAGCGCGCAGGGAGCCTTCGGCCCGTAAGCGCTGGCAAGGATTTCGGCCACCTGGTCGATCAGGCTGATGCTCAAATAGATGACCATCGAGGCCTGGTGGGCCGCCAGGGCTTCCAGGGCCTCTTGTTGGGGTACGGGCGTGCGGCCGGCCATGCGGGTCAGGATCAGGGTCTGGGAAACTTCCGGCAGGGTGTACTCGATCCCCATCGCGGCTGCGGCTGCAAAGGCGGCCGTTACCCCGGGGATCACGCTGTAGGGGATCGCGCGCCGGTCGAGTTCGGCCATCTGCTCGAAAATGGCGCCGTAGAGGCTGGGGTCCCCGGTGTGCAGGCGAACCACGCGCTTATTGGCCTGGTAGGCCGCCGCCATCTCGCTGACGATGTCCTGCAGGTGCAGGGAGGCGCTGTTGCGCAGGGTGGTGCCGGGGCGGGTCCACTTGAGCACGGCCTGGGGCACCAGCGAGCCGGCGTAGACCACCACGTCGGCCTCGGCCAGGGCCCGCTGGCCCTTGACGGTGATCAGATCGGGGTCGCCGGGGCCGGCGCCGCAAAAAACAACGGGGTATTGCATGGGGTCTCCTGCTCTTCTCGGTTCGGCTGGGTCGAATCCGGCTAAAGCGTCGCCGGCTGCTTGCCGGGCTCTGAAGCGCTCAGGGTTTGGCGCCGCTGACGATCCAGACGGGGTTGTGGGCCGTCATCCGCAGGCTCCACGGCATTCTTTGGGACCGGCTGATCTGGGCCTGGACCAGATCGGCTTCCCACCCCAGCTGCTGCATAGCGGCCACCGCCGACTGGATGGTGTCCAGCAGGACCGTGTTGACCACCATTCGTCCGCCGGGCTTCAGGCGGCTTGCGGCCTGGCGGATGATGGCCGCCAGGTTTCGGCCGCCGCCGCCGATAAAGATGCGGTCCGGATCGGGCAGGGGCTCCAGACCCTCGGGCAGCACC
>JAABRJ010000175.1 GCA_011390985.1 Desulfobacteraceae bacterium | reverse complement strand
CAGGTCGTGGGCCACGCCGCCGGCCAGCATGCCGATGGCCTCCATTTTTTCGGCCCGTTGGAGTTGGGCTTCCAGGCGTTGATGTTCCTCCTCCCGGGTGGCCAGCTCCTGCACCTTGGTTTCGAGCTCCTGCTGATAGGCCAGCAGCTGGCGGTTGTTGGCCTCCAGGGTGTCCAGCATGGTGTTGAAAGCGTGACCCAGGCGGGTCATTTCGTCGGCGGGGTCGCCCCCGCCCGTGAAGCGTGTGCCGATCTCCCCGGCCTTCACCCGGCGCATGACGGCGGCCAAGTCCTTTACCGGGTGAACGATTTTGCGGGCCATCAGGGTCAGGGTGAAAGCCAGCCCGGCAACGCCGAGGATCGCAAAGAACAGAAACGACAGGCGGATCTGGGTTCGCAGCCTCGCGGCTTCCAGAAATTTGGCCTGCAGCCGCTGCTCGGCGCGGGCCGCAAGGGTGGTGAAAAGCGAGGTCAGGCGGTTGCTGGTGCTGTGGAATTCGTCTCTGGAGCGTGCCAGTTCGGTCTGCAGGCGGCTATCGTGGTCCAGCAGGGCCGCATACTCCGATAGGTAGCCCTGCAGGCGGTCGTCCATTGCCCCGGCCGCCTGGAATCGGGTTTGCAGGGAGGCGATGACGATCTTGAGGGCCTGGTATTCCGGGGCGCCGCGCCGGTCGAAATAGCCGGTGTGGAAGTGCGCCAGATTGAACAACGAGGGGTACAAAGCGGCCTTCTGGCTGTGCAGGCCGGCGGCGGTCAGGGATTGGTAGTTGGCGCTCAGCCGGGTGGTGTTCAGCCGCTGTTCGGTGTATTGCTGCGCCATTTGGTTGAACGCGGCGTCGTAGCGTTCGAGGGTGCGCGCAATGCGGGTCAGGCTGGTCTTCAAGCCCACGTCCGTGGCGGACCGGCCCAAGGCGGTGACACGGTGCCGGATCTCTTCCGTGAGCGCGCCCGAATGGCTGTCGACCTCTTCGTGGTTGAGGAAAATCACCGAGCGGTCCCAGAAGCGGATTTCAAAAAAGAGGTCTTTCAGATCGCGGATTTCACGCTCGACCGCAACTTCGGCCTGGGCACGTTCCGCCAGGCGGCTCTGCTGACCGAGAAAATAGGCCAACCCGCCGTAGACCCCCGCAAACAGCGCCGCCAGAATGACGGCGATGGCATAAAATTTCCGGTTGATGGTGTTGAGCATGCAGGGCGCCTTCAAGGGTGGCGGTTGAATGCTGACCTCTCAGGGGGTCGATGGCGTCGGGGCGGCCTCGAGCACCTCGAGCTTGACGGCAATATCGGCTGCGGGGGGCGTTCCGCGAAAATAGGCGGCGGCGCACTCCAGGGCGAGCTCGCCCATCCGGGCCGGCTGCTGGGCGATGGTGGCGCTCAGACGGCCGTCCCGAACCGCCTGGACGGCTTCGGGGGTGGCGTCAAAGCCCACCAGCACGGGACGCACGGAGCCACCCCTTGCGGCCAGGGCGTCCAAGACCCCGAGAATCATCTCGTCGTTGTGGGCGAAGAGGCCGTCGAAGGCCAACCCCTCGGCCAGCCGTGCCTCGATCTGCTGCCGGGCGTACTGGCGGTCGAAGTTCGCCGTTTCCCGCACCACGATCTTTAGGGCCGGGTGGGCCGCCAGGGCCTGGTTGAAGCCCTCGCCGCGCTCCTGGGCGGCGGAAGTGCCCGGGGTGCCCTCGAATTCCACGATCCGGCCGCTGCCCTGCAGCCGCCGCGAAATTACATCCGCCGCCATGCGGCCGCCGGCAGTGTTGTCGGAGCCGATGTGGCTGATCACCCGCCCCCCCGCGCAGCGCCGATCCAATGAGATAACCGGCACCTTGGCGCGGTTGGCCAGGTCGATGGCCGGCACGACCGTCTGGCTGTTGACCGGGTTGACCAGCAGGAGATCGGGCCGCATGTTCAACATCTCGGAAATGTCCCGCAGCTGGGCGGCATCGCTTTTGCTCGCGTCGCGCACCACCAGGGTGATGCCCAGCAGCTCGGCCCGCTGGCGCGCGCCGTCCACCAGGGCCCCAAAAAACCAGTTTCCGAGATTTGAAACGGACAACCCGACAGTCCGGTCGAAACTCTCGGCGGTGATCAGAGCCACCGGGGTTTGCACCCGGGCCGGAACCCATTCGCCCCTTAGGCGGCGGAGGGCCAGCTCAAGCCCGATGCGCCCCATGAAATCCGGGTGCTGCTCCACCGTCGCATGGATGTTGCCGTTTCGCATTTCGCTGCGGATCGCCTGGGTGTTGTCGTATCCGGTCACCAGGACCTTGCCGGCCTGGCCGCGCAACTCCAGCGCCAGGTAAGCCCCCATGGCCATATTGTCGTTGGCGCAGAGGATGGCGTCGACGGGGCCGTGGGCTTGCAGCAGGCGCATGGCGGCGCCCACGGCGTCGGCGGTGTGCCAGTCGGCGCATTCGCTGGCCGCCAAGGTAACCCCGTCACCGACCCCCAGGCCCTCGAGCAGTCCGGCCCGGCGGTCCTCGGCGCTGACCGTGCCACGGGGGCCGTCCAGCAGAATCACCCGCCCCTTGCCTCCCAGGCGCTCCCGCACGTAGGCGCCGACCAGCGCGGCGCCGCGCTGGTTGTCGGGCCCCACATACGGGATTTCGACCCTCTGCGCCGCCAGGGCCTGGGGGTCCAGCGGGTCGTCGATGTTGACGACCACAATGCCCCGGCCCAAGGCCTTGGCACACACCGTCACCAACTGGCGGGAGTCCACCGGTGCAATGATGATGGCCCCGTAGCCCCGGGAAATGAGGTTTTCGACGATGCCGATCTGGTGGGTGACATGGGTGGCCCGGATCAGGCCGAAAATTTCGAGGGCGATGCCGGTTTCCTTGGCATATTGCCGGACCCCGGCCTCCATCTTGTAGCAATACGGGTTGGAGAGCGCTTTCATTACCAGCGCCACTTTCCCGGAATTGGCGGCGCCGGCCGGCGCCGCGGCCGCCGCGAGCAGAACCGCCCACAGCCAAAGGGCCGCCACGCACCGGCGGAAATGGTCCGAAAGAATTGAGGTCATAGTGTTGCGGGTCTCGGGTGTGCCGGCGGTCGCGGCCGACGGCAGGAAGATCTCAGAAGCAAATGGCCCCGGAGCGGTGCAATGGCGTCGGGCACCAAGCCGCCCGCGGCCTTCGGACAAGGTGTCCACCAGGGATCCGGGGGACCGCTATCTGATTGCCTGTCGATTACTTTACTGGCATAGTCTGTGCTGATTAATCAAGAAAGATTCCGTTTCCGCCCCCAGAATTTCCTTGCCGGTTCCCACCGACCCGTCCCATCCGCGCAAACGGCCGCGCAGGAAGGAGGCCCATTGGAAGAAAATCCGCAAGCCGACCTGTTTGCGGCCATGGCGCGGCCCGATTTCTATCCCCACCCGGTGAAAGCCGTGGAAAAACGCGAGACCCACATCTCCTGCGTTTTTCTCACCGGCAGTCGGGTCTACAAGGTCAAGAAGGCCGTTGATCTCGGGTTTCTGGACTTTACGAGCCTGGAGCGCCGGCGGCATTTCTGCGGGCAGGAATTGGGCCTCAACCGTCGCCTCAGCGAGGGGGTTTATCTGAACGTGGTTGCCATCCGCCGCCTGGGCAGCCGCTTCTCCCTGGGAGAGGCGGGCGAGGTGGTTGAGTATGCCGTCTGCATGCGCCAGCTGTCCGATGCCGCGACCCTGGGCCAGCGTCTGCGCGCCGGAACGCTCGGGCGCGGCGTCTGCGAGCGCCTGGCCGAGCGTTTGGCGGTTTTTTACCGCGAAGCGCCGACCGGCGGGGGCATTGACCGCTTCGGGAGCCGGGAGATGGTGGGCGCCAACTGCGAGGAAAATTTCACTCAGATCCTGCCCTTTGTACCCGAGGTGCTCGATCCGCGGCAGTTTCAGATTGTGCGCTCGGCCACCCGCGCCTTTCTCAGCCGCCGGCTGGCGCTCTTCCAGCGGCGGGTGCAAACCGGCCGGATCCGGGACGGCCACGGCGATCTGCGCACGGACCACGTCTACCTGGTCGACGGTGAGATCCAGGTGCTGGACTGCATCGAATTCAACGACCGATTCCGCTACGGGGACCCGGCCGCCGATCTGGCCTTTCTGGCCATGGATCTCGACGCCCAGGGGTTTCCGTCCTGGTCCCGGGACCTGATGGCAGCCTTCGTGCGCGCCAGCGGGGATGCCGACATCTTCATTCTGCTGGATTTCTACAAATGCTACCGGGCCTGCGTGCGCTGCAAGGTGGCCTGTCTGCGCCTCGGGCAGGGCGGTCTGCCGGCGGCCGCACGCCGTGCGGTAACCGCCGAGGCCGGGCATTGTCTGGCGCTGGCCTACCGCTATGCGGTGCAGTTCACCCGGCCGACCCTCTGGGTGGTGTGCGGGATGCCCGCGACGGGCAAGAGCACGGTCGCCCGCGTCTTAGGGCGCCGCTTGGGCGTGGCGGTGCTGCGCTCCGACCTGGTGCGCAAGGCCCTCTTCGACCGCCGACCGCAAACCCCGGCCGTGGCTGCTTTCGGCCAGGGGATCTACACCCCCGGGGCCGGCGCCCTGACCTACGGGCGGCTTCTGCTGGACGCACAGGAGCATCTGGAAAAAGGGCATTCGGTGATTCTGGACGCCACCTTCTCAGATCCTCGCCAGCGCGCCGAAGCCCTGCGGCTGGCGCTGGACAGCGACGCCAACATGCTGTTCGTGGAGTGTATTGCCGCCGAGCCGGTCCTGCGCCGGCGGCTGGCCGCGCGGGGCGGCCGGCGGTCGGTTTCCGATGCACGTCTGGAGCACTTCGCCGACCTCAAGGCGCGCTACACCCCCCCCGACGAGATACCCGCTGAACTCCTGATTCGCCTGGATACCGACCAGCCGCTTGAGGCCTGTCTCGACCGGCTGCTGG
>JAABRJ010000174.1 GCA_011390985.1 Desulfobacteraceae bacterium | reverse complement strand
TCCGCCAACTCAAGAACGTCACCCTGCTGGAGCTTGAAAACGAGCACGAGTGCTGCGGCTTCGGCGGGACTTTCGCGGTCAAGCAGCCGGAAATATCGGCCGCCATGGTGGCCGACAAGACCGCCGACATCCGCCGCACCGGCGCCGGCACGGTCCTCGGCGGGGACTGCGGCTGCCTGATGAACATCACCGGCGCCCTGCGGCACCAGCGGGTACCCATCACCGGGCAGCACATCGCCCAATTCATCTGGGAGAGAATCAATGGCTGAGACCACGGGATTCGACTTCGCCAAAAACATCCGGCACGCGCTGGGCGATCAGCAGCTGCGCAAAAACTTCAAATTCGCCATGGGCAGCATGATCCAGAAGCGCCGGCTGGTTTTCGCCGACGAGGACGAGTTCGAACAGCTGCGCGCCATCGGCCAGGCGATCCGCACCCGGGCGCTCGCCAAACTGCCCGAACTGCTGGCCCAGCTGGAAGCGCGCTGCACCGAAAACGGCATCCAGGTCCACTGGGCCGAGACCACCGCGGAGGCCAACGCGACGATCCTTGAGATCATGCAGCGCCACGGCGCCACCCGCATGGTCAAGGGCAAGTCGATGGTCTCCGAGGAAATGCACCTCAACCACTTTCTGGAGGCCCGGGGCATCGAGGTCACCGAAACCGACCTGGGGGAGTTCATCATCCAGTTGGCCGGCGAAACGCCCTCGCACATCATCGTGCCCGCCATTCACAAGAACAAGGAGCAGATCGCGCGCCTTTTTCACGGGAAAATCCCCGACACCCCCTATACCGAAAAAGTCGAGGAACTCAACGCGATTGCCCGCCGCACCCTGCGCCAGAAGTTTTTCGACGGTCAGGTGGGTCTCAGCGGCGTCAACATGGCCGTGGCCGAAACCGGCACCCTCTGCCTGGTGGAAAACGAGGGCAACGGCCGGATGTGTACCACCGTCCCGCCGGTCCACATCGCGGTGATGGGCCTGGAAAAGGTGGTCGAGAAGCTCTCCGACGTCCCGCCGCTGCTGCGCCTGCTGACCGGCTCGGCCACCGGCCAGCTGATAAGCACCTACTTTAACATGATCACCTCGCCCCGCAGGCCGGGGGAAAAGGACGGCCCGCGGGAGGTGCATCTGGTCATCCTGGACAACGGCCGCTCGCGGATCCTGACGGACCCCCAGTTCCGCCAGACCCTGCAGTGCATCCGCTGCGGCACCTGCTTGAACCACTGCCCGGTCTACACCCGCATCGGCGGTCATGCCTTCGGACACGTCTACCCGGGGCCCATCGGCGAAATCCTCACCCCCCAGATGGAGGGTCTGCGGGAGGCCGGCGTGCTGGCCACCGCCTCCAGCCTGTGCTGCGCCTGCGAGGCGGTCTGCCCGGTCAAGATCCCTATCCCCGGTCTGATCCGCGAACTGCGCAACGCCAGCTACACCGCTCACCCCACCGGTCGGGTGCCCGGTGAGGGGTTCAAGCGCAACCTTCCGGAAACCCTCGCCTGGAAAGCCTGGGAAAAGATCAACCGCGCGCCGGCGCTGAATGCCGTCGTGACCCGCCTGGCCGGTCTGATGGGGGACAAGGCGCCCCGCCTGGGCCCCCTGAAAATCTGGAGCCGCTACCGAACGCCCCCGCGGGTGGCCCGACGGAGCCTGCACACCATGACCCGCGCCCAAGGAGTCGATGATGAGTGACACCGCCCGTGAAAACATAATGCGCAAGCTTGCCGCCGCCGTCGCCCACCGGCCGGCCCAGATTCCGGAAACCGGCGCGCTGCCGGTCCCCGCGCTCTGCCAGGCGGAAAAAGTCGAACAGCTCAAGCATTTCATGCAATCCGTGAGGGGCGAGGTGCACGTGGTCAAGCCCAAAGACTGGGTCTCGCGGCTTCAAGACCTGCTGCGCCCGCGCGCCCTGAAGACCCTGCTCTACGGTCCCGCGACGCCCCACGGCAAAACCCTGGCGGCCGGCTGGCCCCCCGAAGACCCGGGGCTGCCCAGACTGGTGCCCTACGCCGCGCCGGTGGAGGATTTCAAGTCCGAGCTGTTCCAACTGGACGCCGGCATCACCGGCACTTTGGGCGCCATCGCCGAAAACGGCGCCCTGATCCTGTGGCCCACGCCCGAGGAGCCGCGTCTTATTTCACTGGTGCCACCGATTCACATCGCCCTGGTGGATGCCGCAAACATCTACTGCAATTTTTCCGACGCGCTCACGGCCGGCAGCTGGAAAGCGGGCATGCCGACCAATGCCCTGCTGATTTCGGGCCCCTCCAAAACGGCGGACATCGAGCTGACCCTGGCCTTCGGGGTGCACGGCCCGCGCGAGGTGCTCGTTCTGGTGCTGGAGACCTGACGGCCGCGCAGAAGCCCGATTCAGGCGCTGGGCTGGGTGGGCGCCGGGATAGGCCAGGGCCAAAAACCCGGCCACGAAAAAACGCTTACAACCTGTCACTGGAGATCGCCATGCTGCCGGAAATAAAGAAGATTCTTTACGCCACGGACCTTTCCGAAAACGCCCGCTATGCCGCCCGCTACGCGGTCGCACTGGCCGAACGGTTTGATGCCGAAATCACGATTCTGAATGTCATCGAGCAAATCTCGGCCAACATTCACAGCCGGGTTGCGGCGATGCTGGGAGAGGACGAGTGGCAGGAAATCCAGGCGCGCCGCCAGAAGGAAATTTTCACCATGATCCAGGAGCGGCTGCGGAATTTCTGCCAGGAACTGCAGGGGCAGCTCGCCGGCTGCCGGTTGGATCGGGCCGAAATCCTGACCCGCGAAGGGGAGCCGGTGTCTGAAATCCTGGCGCTGGCCGAAGAGCGGCATTGTGACCTGATCGTGATGGGCACCCGCGGACTAGGCGCCCTGGCGGACGCCGTGATGGGCAGCACGGCCCGCCGGGTGATCCGGCGCGCCAAAATCCCGGTGCTGGTCATCCGCCTGCCCAAGGAGACAACCTGATCCCTTCTTTATTTCGCCTTTCCCGCCACCATTTTTTTTCGCCGGCAGCCAGACCACCGCCTGAGCGCCCGCCATCTGAAAACCCGCCGCTGCCGGCGATCCCGCTTATTTCAACCGCACTGCGAGATATGAAAAAAAGGTAACAATCATCCCTTTTTTACCCAATCTACCATGAGAGGATTTTCCCAAACCCTCCGGCCTGGGCGCGCGGTGGGTTGCTGCCGGCCCTGATTGCCGCAGGGGCGGCAGCCGTTTGGCCGGAGGGTGGCATCCTTATTGCTCCAAGGTAAGCTACTCTATAGCGTCAAAGCCAAACCCCGAGTGATCGGGCGACGGAAAGCCGCGGGTCTTGCACCACCAAGACAGCCGGGTTGCCTTGAAAGAGGTCGCCCGGTTTTTTTTGGGCCGGGATGAGATCCCTGCAACTGGATAAAACGGAGGAGATCATGGCGAGAGTGATTCGAATCGACCGTCTGGCGGCGGTGTTGCTGGCCGTGGCCGTCTTTTGGGGGCCGGCAGCGGCGGATGAACCGCAAGCGGAGGGAATCACGGGCGGCATCGTGATCGTACGCAACTGCCCTAAGAGCGAAATCAAGAATTTCAGTTACATGCTTTCCAGCCAGCCCGGCGGCGGTTGGGCGGAAATTGTCAATGCGGGCGAGCGCTTCCGGCTCAACTTTTTTTCCTTTACCCCGGAGGATCTCATCGCCTTCAACCGGCTCGGCAGCCAAACGGAACCCCGGATCAACGTCATCCTCTTCAACGGCGATTTCGTGTTCATGGTGCGTTCCTCCAAGGAGGAGTACCGGGAAGAGCCGCCACCTGAAATCGAAGACCCGCCGGTGGTCGGCAAGGGAGCACCCATCGTCACGCTCTAACCCCGCCGCCGGTCTGGTGCCGCTGGCGGCCGCACGGAGGAGGACCCAATGAAATCTCTTCGCTACACTATCCCGGCCATCGGCCTGATCGCCGCAGCCCTCCTGGGTGTCGCGGCCGGTGCCGCAGCCGAAAGCAAAAGCCAGCGGATTTCGCGCTTGCGGGGTCAGCTGTGCACGACCCACCTCGACTACCTGGACAGGGCCGCCACCACCGGTGCGGAACTCTACAACGACCTTGATGCCCTGGCCCGCCAGCTTCCCGACGGCGAAAGCGCTGACACCGTTGGGACGCTCGTCGCGCAGACCACCTACGAGCTTGACGAACTCCTGCAGGCCCTCGATCTTCAGCTGGGGGTTGCCATCAATGCCTGCAGCAACCTGGAGGCTATGGTCAAACAGCCGGCGCTTGTGGCCACCGAGGACCAGCGGACCTCCAAAAGTGCCGTCATCCGCGGCCTCAGGGGTGAGCTGTGCGGCCTTTACGTGGACAACCTGGCCGAGATCTTGTTCCGCGGAGACTGGATCATAGAGGCCCTGGCGGCAATTCAGGCCGACCCCGCGGCAGCGACGGTCTGCCGTTCGGCGCGGATCGACCTGTCACGGGCTGAAGACCACCTGCGGCAGCTCGTGGCCACCACGGCCAGCCAGTTCTTTGTCTCGGAAAGGGTTTGCCTCGCCATCGCCGAGCAAGCAGCCAAACGGGATTTCTGGCGGGCAGCCGAGGCCGGGCTGCGACCCGGCCTGACCACCAACCCCTATCTGGTGCTGCTGCTGATCTACGATTAGGGCCTGCGCCGCAAACAAAGCAAAAAGTCCTTGTCAAACCCCAGGCGATTGACTATTTTGGCGGTGGATGGCAGTTTGCCCGGCGGGGATAAAAAGCCCGAATATTCGGCTGACCTGTAGGTATAAGCCGTTTATTCCGGCCCTTCTTCCGTCCGCGGCAGTGGCTGCTGGCCTACAGCGGCAGCCCCTGTCATCCACTTTCACCCCCGCCGCGCTCACATTCTTACATCCGCTGCAGAAGGG
>JAABRJ010000173.1 GCA_011390985.1 Desulfobacteraceae bacterium | reverse complement strand
ATGGCGAGACCACGGTGAACCCCGATGCCGCCGCCGAGGACCCGCTGGTGCGCGAACGGGCGACGACCGCCGGTGCGTTCGACCCGGTGGAGGTCCATCGCGGCCAGCACTGCGCAGAGCACCCCACCGTCCTGGTGGCCGTGCTGCCCCTGGTGGTGGTGATCCTCGTCAATCTCGTCATGTCCATGCTGGTGCTGCCGCGCATCGACACGGGCTTTTTGGCCGAGGCGCGCTGGGGTGCAATACCGCTTTCGGCGGTCAGCGGCGTCTGGTCGGTGATCGTGGCGCTGGTGTCGGCCATCCTCGTCCTGGTGGCCCTCAACTACCGGCGCCTGCCAGCGCTGCGCGACACGGTCGACGCCGGGGCCAGCGCCTCGGCCCTGCCGGTTCTGAGCGTGGCCAGCCTGGTGGGCTTCGGGGCGGTGGTGGCCGCGATGCCGGCCTTCGCGGTGGTGCGCGACTGGGTGCTGGGGATCGAAGGCGGTCCGCTGGTCTCGCTGGCCGTGTCCACCAACCTGCTGGCCGCGTTGACCGGCTCGGCATCGGGCGGGATGACCATCGCGCTCGAGGCCCTGGGCGCAACCTTCATGCAAATCGCCGCCGAGACGGGCCTGGACCCCGCCCTGATGCACCGGGTCGCGGTGATCGGCTCCGGCACCCTCGACAGCCTGCCGCACAACGGCGCCGTGGTCACGCTGCTGGCCGTCTGCGGCTCCACCCACCGCAAGAGCTATTTCGACATCGTGATGGTCGGGATCGTCGGCGCCCTGCTCGCCCTGGTGGCCGTGATCGTCCTGGGTTCGACCTTCGGTTCGTTTTAAGCGCGCGCCGCAAGCGATTGCATCAACCGCCCGGGCGCGGCGCTTGAGCGGCCGCCCCTTGTGACCCGATCAGTGCGGCACGATTTCCTGGACCACCCTGACCGCCGAATCCCTCGGCACCACGGTCTTGCCCCGGGCTTCGATCTGGGCGCGGGTCAAGGCCGCCCCCAGCAGCAGGATCAGCGCCGAGTAATAGACCCAAAAGAGCACGATCACCACCGCGCCCGCCGCCCCAAAGGTCGAGGCCGTCGCCGTGTTGGCGAGATAGGCCGCGATGCCATAGCGCCCGACCGCAAACATCAGCGCAGTGACGACCGCCCCGCCCATGACGTCCCCCCAGGAGACGATGATGTCCGGCAGCACCTTGAAGAGCGCGGCGATGAACAGCACCCCGATCAGCAGCGAGGCGAGCCAGCGCCCCCCGCTCAGCAGCAGCTCGGTGGCCGGGGGCGACGCGTCGATGAGGGGCGCGACGGCGCCCAGGGCGATGCCGAACACGAAGTAAAGCAGCAGCCCCAGGCCGATCAACAAGACGATCAGCAGGGCCAGCAGCCGCGACTTGGCCATCCGCCAGAGGCCGCTGCGATCCGGATCGGGCCTGACGCCCCAGATGATGTTCAGCGACCAGCGCAGCTCGGCAAATACCGTGGTCGCGCCCACCAGGACGGCGCCGATGCCCAGCAGGCTGGGCATCAGGCCGGTGGCTTCGATCCGCGACATCAGCACCAATTGCTCGATCGCCCTGGCCGCCTCGGTCCCCATGGTGTCCGCCAGCCGGGCGACGATCTCGCCTTGGGCGGCGCTTTCACCCAGCACGACACCGATCACCGCCACCGCGACGATCAGGGTCGGGGCCAGGGAAAACAGGGTGAAAAAGGCCAGCGAGCCGGCGTGGCCGAAGGCGTCGTGATCCAGCCAGAGGTGAGCCGCACGGCGCACGATCAGGAACCAGCGTTTTCCAAGACGCAAAAGGTATCGCTTCACAGGTTTCCCCTTCATCAGGGCGTTCGCCCGGGCCGCACGGCGCGAAAGCAGGGTCAGCCCTCTCCGTCAGGGGCAGCCATCGACACGGCGACGAGTTCCCCAAGCTTGCGTCTCTTTTCCGCTGCTTTAACTACCGCCGGGTTCGCCGAAGTTCTTTTTAACCAGAAAAATTATGGGGGCAAGGAGGCGCCTGGTCAGCAGTTTCAGGGATTTATTGTTGCTGATCTGTCGGGCGAAATAAGGACTAACGCAATAATAGGCCTGGATGAATTTCTTCCCGAGAAAATTTTGCGACAGATGACTGTCACGGAAGCTTTTCAGAAGCACAACTTCCCGGGCCAGGGGGGAGCCGTAGGCGGCGGTGGCGATGAAGCAAAACTTCCGTTTGGCATCCTTGGCGGCGCCATTTTGTTCGGCCATGGCTGCGGCTTTTTTTTCAGATTCCGGTGGTGGTAAAATTATCGGCGCCACTTCAGGAATGCCGACGAGATCATCGTCTGATGGGAGGGTTTCTTCGGGTTGATCTTTTTTTTGATCCTGAAATAGGAGTTGGCCCGTTGGGTCTGTCGCTTGTTTGTCTTCCTCGGAATCACCGGGCACGGGCGATGGGGCCGCTTGTGCAGAAGAAACCACGTCCTGGGGCCGCTCGTCAGGGTTTTTGATGATGCTGAGATAGTGGTGATAATAGCGTTTGCTCAACTCATTCTTGACCAGTTCCTGATCATCGGGGTCGGTTAGATGAGGTAGGATAACCTCCAGCTGCTCCGTGGAATATTTTGCGTATTTCGATTCGATGGGATGTAATTCCTTATCCAATCTGACCGGCACCCTGTTTCTGAGATAAACCCATGAGGGCGTGCACCCTGTGAGGCGGGAAGGAGATCAACTCTATTTCATCCAGGGGAAGCGTGACGATTTCCAGGGTATCCAAATTTTTGCGAACGGCCTCGGCAACCATCATGACACCGAAAATCTTCATTATTTCAAAGAAATCCAGTTGATTTTGAGCGTTGTCGCGGATCAGTTTCAACGTTGGGATTTTATCCTTGAGGGAGCCAACCCTGGACTGGACGTCATTGATGCCGGCGGTATACTTATCCCATTGCTCCTTGAACGATTCCAGTGATTCTTCTCTGTCATTCAGGTTCGTGATGACCTGCTCTTTAATTTTTGGATCGATCTGGGGAGATTCAGCGTCGAGTTTCAATTTCTGCAGGGCTTGCATGGTGGTGGTTATCTTTGCAATTTCTTTCTGAGACAGCTGCAGGATATCATCAATCCCTGCCAATTTGAAAGTCTCCAGAAAATTTATCAAATAAGTGGCCAGTTCATAAATCAGCAGAATATTGCCCAAGACAAACATTTTACTTTTGTTAAAATCCCCTTGCGCGATACACTCATCAAGTTCCTTGATGATAAATTTATTGCAACGGGAAAAATTTTCAACGGTAAATTTTATCTTCTGAATGGATTTGTTGATGTCTTGTACCGAACCAACCAGCGAATTCACCCTTAATTTGTCATAAGCATTCAATTCATATCTTTGGGTGTAGTCATCATAGGATACAACCCGATGTTTCTCCACGCGCTCGGCAACTTCATTGATGATCTTGTCCAAATTGCGCTTCAACTCCGCCAAGGTGGCCAACTCATCGGAAGACAATTTGGGATTGTCGATAAGACTCGGGCTCATAATGTCCTTGTTGCTGAAGGCGTATTTTTCCTGGATCTCTCTGACTTTCTTGGTGTAATCCTTCAAATAGGTCAGCACCGCCTGGTAGCCCGCATTTTTTTCGATTTCAATCAATTCACCACCCATTGGTAATCTCCTATCGCATGAAAAGTTATTCCCTTTTTGAAGGAAAAACAGGGGCGTCTGGTTGGGCTTCAGCCACTGCCCCTTGGGTGAATGGATTTTTCCATCCCTTCCCCAATTTAAAAAAAATAGCATAGATCTGCTCAAGATTCAATTTTTTCCCCGAGGAATTGCCGGGAATATTTTTGAAGCCGCACATCCCGGGGGGATGCGCCCCGCAGGCCGCCCGGGCTTATGACATCGCCGTTAAAACGCCAGCGGTTGTGCCTGGCGCATTAAAAAACTGCCTGTCAGGATCGGGGATCACCGCAGGCCCGACGCCTTGACCTTACCCCAAAGTAAAAAATTTTAAGAAGTTCACGGCATGGGCCGATAGAAGGCGATATCGCGTCTTTCCTTTACTTAGGCCGCAAGTGAAAGAACAGGTTCACTGCCTGCAGCAAAAAAAGCTTTCGAAATCAGAAAAAACTGATATAGCTTTCGCACCCATCACGCTTCAGGATATTCGGCAGAGATTGCCCCGGCTTTTCACAGCCAAGAAGGGCGTGAGGCCACCGCACAGGGTGGACTGTCGAATGCGAGCGCGGCGCCACCAGGCACCCCAGAGGAACCCACGTTTCGGATGAGCACTTGCGACCGGTCACCAACACCGGGGATCAATTTCATGGCGAACGGCACAAGGCGACAGAGCCAAACCGCTCCATGAAATTTTGGCAGTATTTCGTTTCATACTTTTAAAAAAGGAGGATTCTGAATGACAGGTCGTTTCATCAAACCATTGGGGTGGATGCTGGCCGCCGCTTTGGCGGCGCTGCTGGCGGCAGGCCCCGCCGCGGCCGGCGGGATCATCAACAAGCAGAACCAGAGCGCCGACTATTTTCGGACGCTCAATCGCAACGCGGCGACGGATTATGCCGACATTGCGTCCTACAACCCGGCCGGCATCATGCAGATGGCCAACGGACTTTACGGCAAGCTGGACGTGATGTACATCGCCAAAGATTACTCAAACGACGTGCCGGGATTCGGCACCCTGGACCAGGACGAGCCCTCCATCGTTCCGGGCCTGTTCACCATCTACAAACAGGATAAATGGGCCGGCTTTTTTGCCTTCACCGTTCCGGCCGGGGGCGGGCAACTGGACTACAAGGACGGCAATGCCCGCACGATCAGCCTGGCCTCCGGGGTCGCGGCAGGCGCCAATGCGCGTTTGGCTGCAGCCGGTGCCCCCGCCCCGTTTTTCTACGACCAGATC
>JAABRJ010000172.1 GCA_011390985.1 Desulfobacteraceae bacterium | reverse complement strand
GCGGGGCGGGTTGCCGCGGAGTCCAGGCAACCCGCCCCCCTTTGGAATTAGGCTTAGAAATCCGCAAACTCCGCATCGTCGAACGGAATGACTTTCTCGGCGTTGGGTTTCAAGTCTTGCTTCGGCGGCTTGGATCTCTTCGCGGGCTGCCAGTGCGCCGCGGGTTTTGTCGCCGCGGGGCTGCGGCGGGCAGGCGCGCCGGGGACAGGCTGTTTGGCCGCGCCCGCGCCCCGCACGATCGTCACCAGTTCCTCCACCGCGGCTTTCATCTGCTGGGCCTGGGCGTTCATTTCTTCCGCCGCGCTGGCCGACTCTTCGGCGCTCGCCGCATTCTGCTGAACCACCTTGTCCATTTCACCCACCGCGGTGTTGATCTGTTCGATGCCCTGAGACTGTTCGGTTGAGGCGGCATTGATTTCGGCCACCAGTTGAGCGATCTTCGTGGAACTTTCCGCGACTTCATGAAACGCCACATTGGTGGTGTCCACCAACTCGCAACCGTCCTGGATTTGTTTGACCGATCCGTCGATCAAGGCGGCTGTATTTTTGGCGGCTTCGGCCGCCCGCAGGGCAAGATTCCGAACCTCGTCCGCCACGACGGCAAAACCCGCGCCGGCCTCGCCCGCGCGCGCGGCTTCGACCGCCGCATTGAGTGCCAGGAGATTGGTCTGAAAGGCGATCTCGTCGATGGTCTTGACGATTTTCTGGGTTTGTTCGCTGGCCGTTGAAATCTCTTTCATCGAGGTGGTCAACTGGCCCATGGAATCGTTTGCTTTCGCAATTGTCCGCGTGGCTTCGGCCACCAGCGAGTTGGCTTCCCGGGCATGATCGGCGTTTTGCTTGGTCATCGACGAGATTTCCTCCAGCGACGATGAGGTTTCTTCGATCGAGGCTGCCTGTTCGGAGGCCCCTTCGGCCAGGGTTTGGCTGGCCGAAGAGACCTGCCCGGAGGCTGAGGCCACCTCGTCGGCACCGGCCGTCAGCATTTCGACCACCCGGTTGATGGGGCGGTTGATGGAGCGGGTGAAGAAGAGGATGGCCAGAATCGTGACCGTCATAAAAATTCCACTGATCATCAGAATGACATTGCGGATGGCATGCGGCGCGGCCATGAACTCATCCCTGTTCTGGGTAACGCCCATGCGCCAGTTCGTGGTTTTGACGGTCGCAAAGCCGGCGATCTTGTCCACGCCCATAAACTGGTAGGGCTCGACACCGCTCTGGCGGGTGGACATGGCGGCGAAGATGCCGTTCATTTCCGGTATTTTAGAAATATCGGTTTTCAGGATCATGTCTTTATTGGGGTGGGCCACTATCAGGCCGTCTGCATTGGTGAGGAAGGGATACCCGGTTTCGCCGATTTTAAGCGAGGTTATTTTATCGGTCAGAAAGTTGATGTCCAGCACCGCTGTTAGCGTGCCGATCACCCGACCCGTCTGGTCGTGAACCGGCGTGCAGACCGGAACGACGATATTGCCGCTGACCTTTGAGCGCACCGGATCGGAAACCGCATCCTGACCGGCGACGGCTTTTTTGAAATAGTCGCGGTCAGAGATGTCGGTTCCTTTATACCGGCCGCTTTCGCTGTCGGCAAAAATGACGCCCTTGGTGTCGGTGGCAATAAGGGCCTCGTAGTCTTTTCCGATTTGTTTCATCGCAGCCGAAAGTTTTTCGTCCAGGGCTGCGATCGCCTCGGCAGCATTCATTCTGCCCACCTCCACTACCGCCTGCGCCCCCCTGATGCTGACGTGACCGGCGGCCAGCTCTCTGGTCAGTTTTATCTCCTCGGATAGCACCAGGTCCACCATGGTGGAGAGGTTGCGGGCGGTGAGTTCGGCCTGTCCTTGCGATAGGGCCGTAAGGGCCTCCGTGGACTTGCCGACGGAGAACAAACCGACCACCAGCAGGGGCATCAGGACCAGGGCGATGCCGCCGGTGACCAGTTTAAATCCGAGTGAACGCTTTCTCATTGTCAGAATTCCTCCGCTGAAAAGAGTTGGATGCTCCGTTATTGAGCCGGTGACGGTTTGGGATATTATCGGTGGGCTGCCGATAAAAGGTTAGGGACGTGGCGGGAAATAATGCCCTCACGCATGCATGGGCTTGAGCTTGGCTGCAGGGCGGGTCCACCGGCGCCTTTTCGGATCGTTGCCGCAGGGGGTGGGTGCGGGTCGCGGATGAAAGAGCGGCTCGGGCGTCGACGCCGACGTCCCGGCCGAGGGCCTTGGAGCTCGGGATGCCGTTGGCGAGGCACCATTTTTCAACCGGCCGCAAAAAAACTTGGCGGCGAGGTCGGTATTTATGGTAGGGGTGTCCGCCCAAGGGGAAAGGGCCCCGGAAAAGACGGCCAGAGAAACTTTAAGGAGGAACGGCCATGAAAGCTTTCACCTATGACGATATACTTCTGGTGCCATCCTACAACCACTGGGAATCCCGTAAAGTGGTCGATATTTCGATCTGCTGCAAAGCCGGCAAGCTGGCCTTGGCTCTGCCCCTGATGACCGCCAATATGGACACCATTACCGGTGCGGAGATGGCCAATTTTATCGGTGAAAAGGGCGGCATCGGGGTGCTGCACCGATTTATGGCGGTGGAAGACAATGTGGCTATGTTTAAAAACTGCCGCTACCCGGCCTTCGTGTCCCTGGGCTGCAGCGAAAAGGAGTTGGAGCGGGCCGAGGCCCTGCGGGATGCGGGCGCCAACCTGTTTTGCGTCGATGTGGCCCACGGCCATGCCAGGTACGTGGGCCGAACCCTCAAGAAAATTCGGGAAATCCTTGGAGACAGCGCCTGCATCATGGCGGGCAACGTGGCGACCTACGCCGGGGCTGATTATTTGGCCTCCTGCAGCGCAGATATCATCAAGGTCGGGATCGGCGGCGGTTCCGTCTGTACCACACGGATCAAGACCGGTTTCGGGGTGCCCAATTTGACGGCGATTAAAAACTGCACCCGGGTGGATCGCTCGATCGTCGCCGACGGCGGCATCCGCAACCCGGGCGATATCGTCAAGGCCCTGGCGTTCGGGGCGGATTTCGTTATGGTGGGAAGTATGCTGGCCGGCACCCGGCCGACCCCGGGGGCCGTGATCAGCCGGCCAGGCCCGAACGGTGAGGTGGTCAAGGTGAAATGCTACCGGGGCATGGCCAGCCGCGAAGTTCAAACGGACTATCACGGCGGCATCGCCGAGTGGAAAACAGCCGAGGGGATTGCCACCGACGTCCCCTACTGTGAGGACGAAAACAGGATTATCGCCGATATCGTCGGCGGCTTGCGGTCCGGACTGACCTACGGCGGGGCGGCTACCATCCGTGAACTGCAGCGGAAACTGGATTACATCGAGATTACGCCCGCCGGCCGGATGGAAAGCCTGCCGCACCGGATATTTTAGGCGCCTGGCGAGGCTTGCAATCCACCGCCGCCCTCAGGCCCGGCGGTGTCTTTCGATCAACCCTTGCAGCCGGCGCTGCAGGCGGCGGGGTTTGCGAAATAGCAGGAAGCGCTGCAGGGCGGCAAATCTGCGCGCCACCAGCCGGATCTCGGGGCCGATCCGATCTTCGCGGCCGCAAAAAGAGGTGATGCAGACTTCAGGGCGGGTGTTGAACGGGAAGATGCAGGGCCCTGCCCCATCTTTCAGAAAAACGCAGTCGGCCGAGAAAAAAGGGCTCAGTTGTCCCAAACGTCTCTGGATCCGGGGTTTCATCGTGTCGGCGGCCGCCAGAATAAAGATGAAATCATAGAGGTCGATGACCTGCTCGATGCGCAGGTTCCGGCAACAGAGCCCCTCGCACGAGTCGACGCAGCGCCGGATCAGTTCGGCCGCGGCCGTCAGCAGCTGTTCCTCGGCGGCCTGGATGTCCCGGCAGATTCTGCGCAACCGCTTGATCTCCTCCGGGGTCAACTGGTCGATGATTGTCACCGCTTTCTGAAATTTTTTTTGAAGCAGCATTTTCCAATCCGGAAAAAACGTAACCGTTTGAAAATAAATTAAAAATGAGAAAAGATGCCCATTGCCGGGACATCCACTCGGCACCGCCCGGGCGTTTGAGGTTCTAATGGCGGTCGCCGCCTCGTCGCCAGGTTGGGGTCAACGCATCTCATCCGGGGAGGGTCCACCGCCCCCCTTGGTGTTGGTTTTTTTCAAACCCAGGGCCGGACATTATTTTTTCAGTTTTTCAACGGTCTCAAGGTCGCAGATATCAAACGTCTGGCCGCAACCGCCGCAAACCATTTCACATTCATCCGGGTTGCGGGTTTTGCGTTTTTTCAAGAGGGCCCGGCATTCCGGACAGTGCAAATTATCGCTTTTATCCTGGGGGTCTGTGGGGTGGGACGTCATGATCGCCTCCTTAAATTTGACGGTTCCGCAAAAAGTCCAAGCCGCCGAGTTGCGCTTCATCTCGAAGTCGCTGCAGCCCATTTTGAACATATCATCACTTTCCTCCCCCTGTCACCCAATTCTGCCGTTGCCCGCGGGTTGTCTTCTGGCGTCTGGACCCGTGAAAACGGCAGCGGGTCGAAAAGACCGGTTAAGAGGCAGCTGGTTTCAGGCTGGGGCTTGGAAAATCACAACTGGTTGGATTGAATAGCGCTTTGCGACCGGAGCGGCGCTGCAACGGGGCTTGGAGGAGGGGACCGGGGTTGCCTTTCGGCGAGGCCCTTTACCGTGGCGACGTTGATACCCCTCAGAAAAAGCCGGGCCGCTGGTGCAGCGAACCGGTCTCTTTATTTAACGCCGGCAGGATCCAGCGGCCATGACGAACCTGGCGTCTTTGACCGCGGCCACCCCCCAATCCGGCGCTGCCAGACCGTGGCCATGGAAACGCTGGGAAGTTCGATTTCTTGGGTCATGGTGGTGTCCTGCCAGGTGGCGAAGTCACTGCAGTGG
>JAABRJ010000171.1 GCA_011390985.1 Desulfobacteraceae bacterium | reverse complement strand
CGGTTGCGGCGATGGGGCTTAGCGCTATTTTTGCACTGGCCATTTTCAACAATGTCCAACGTCAGAAGCACAACAGCCTGCGGCTGCTGCTGGAAAAGGGCGCGGCCCTGATCCGCTCGTTTGAAGCCGGGACCCGGGCGGGTATGGGCGGGCTGCAACGCCAGGAGTTTAGGCTGCAGCGATTGTTGAGTGAAACCGCTCTTCAGCCGGATATTGTCTATCTGATCGTAACGGCGACCGATGGTCGTGTGCTGGCGCACAGCGAGGTGGCCAAGATCGACAGCCTTCACGGCGCCGACCTGGACCTGCGGGCGCTGCAGGGGCCCGAAAGGCTGAACTGGCGGCGCATCACCGGCGCCGACGGCGCTGAAGTCTTTGAAGTCTACCGACGTTTTATCCCCAGTCTGCCCCCGATGGGGCGCCACGGCATGCATCGGCCGCGCTCCCATGACCCCGCGGGCCCCGTGTCGCCGCCGGACGACGAGAACTTAGAAGGCTCCCGGTTCATTTTTGTCGGGTTGGACCTCGGGCCGGTGGCCGCCGTGGAGCGTGCCGAGGTGCGCAATGCCATTGTGACCGGCGCCGGGCTGCTGCTGGCGGGGGTGGGTGGCATCGTGCTGGTCTTTTTGGGCTTGCGCTACAGCCAGGCCAGAACCAGCCTGTCCCGGATTCAGGCCTTTTCTGACAAGCTGGTGGCCAGCATGCCGCTGGGGCTGTTGGCGATGGACTCCCGGGAAACCGTGACCTCATTCAACCCCGTGGCGGCCGCCCTTCTGCGGCTGCCCGCCGTCGACCTGGCGGATCGGCCCGTGGCGGCTGTTTTGCCGGCGGCAGTGCTGACGGTGCTCGAACGTCTTCGAGGCGAGAGCCATGTCGTCGAGACCGAAGTGGCCCTTGCGGGCGAAAACGGTGCGACCCGCTTTCTGGCAGTGACGGCCACCGCCCTGAAAGACGAAACCGGCCGGCCTGCAGGCAGCCTGCTGCTCTTCAAGGACCTGACCGACGTTCGTGTCCTGCGGCAGGAAATCGAGCGCCACCGCCGGCTGGCCGCGGTGGGCCGCCTGGCGGCCGGGGTGGCCCACGAGATCCGCAACCCGCTCAGTTCCATCAAGGGGTTTGCGACCTATTTTCGCGACCGCTACGCGGCGGTTCCCGAAGACGACAAGATCGCCCGCATCATGATACAGGAGGTCGACCGCCTCAACCGGGTGGTTAGCCACCTGCTGGATTTCGCGCGCCCCGTGCGTGTTTCAATCAAGCCGGTGGATCTGGGAGCCTTTCTTGGGGATTCATTGAAACTGGTGGAGTCTCAGGCCCTGGCCGGGGGAATCACCTTGCAGCTGGACTGCTCCCCAACGGTGGCACCCGTGCTCCTGGATCCCGACCGGATCAGCCAGGTGCTGCTGAATCTTTACCTCAATGCGCTGGACGCGATGGCCGACGGGGGCAGGCTGACGGTCACCGCCGGGCTGGACGAGGCTCGCCGGCTGGTGCGGATCAGCGTCGCGGACACCGGTAAGGGCATAAAACCAGCGGATCTCGGGCAGCTCTTCGACCCTTTTTTCACCACCAAGGGGTCCGGCACCGGCCTTGGGCTGGCCATCGCCCACAACATCATCGAGGCGCACGGCGGCGAGATCCGGGTCGACAGCCACCTCGGCCGGGGCACCTGCATGTCACTTTTGCTGCCTCAGAAAAGAGCCCTTCACGATGGGAAAGAGCCAGGGTAACATTCTGGTTGTCGATGACGACATGGCCCACCGCACCATGCTGGTCACCCTCCTGGGCGGCTGGGGGTACGCGACGGCCGAGGCCGATGACGGGGCGCTGGCGGTCAGCGCGGTCGCTGAAACCCCCTATGACCTGGTCCTGATGGATGTCCGGATGGTGAAAATGTCGGGGATCGAGGCGCTGGAGAGCCTCAAAACCATCAACCCGGCCGTCCCGGTGATCATCATGACCGCTTTTTCCTCGGTGGAATCCGCGGTGGAGGCCCTCAAAAAAGGCGCTTATGACTATCTCACCAAGCCGCTTGATTTCGACACCCTGCGCCTGACCCTTGAGCGTGCCATGGAGCACGTGCGGCTCAAGGACGAAAACCGCCGCCTGCGCGAAAAGCTCGGCCAGCGGTTTGACCGGCGTCGGATCATCGGGCGCAGCGCGGCCATGCTGAATCTTTTGGAAACCGTGGAGCGCGTGGCGGGCTCGGAGGCCACCGTCCTCCTGTGGGGCGAATCCGGGACGGGCAAGGAGCTGATCGCCGGCGCCATTCATCACAACAGCCCCCGACGGCGGAAGCCCTTTATCCGCATCAACTGCGCGGCGATTCCGGAAACACTGTTCGAGTCCGAAGTCTTCGGACATGAAAAGGGGGCCTTTACCGGTGCCGAGCGCCGCAAGGATGGGTTTTTCGCCCAGGCCGACGGGGGGACGCTTTTCCTGGACGAGATCAGTGAGATGCCGTTGATGATGCAGGTCAAGCTGCTGCGGGCCCTTCAGGAGCGAGAGTTCATGCGGGTGGGCGGCGAACAGGTGGTCAAGGTCGACGTGCGCGTCATTGCGGCCACCAACAAGGGTCTGGTCGAGAAGGTCCGGACCGGTCGGTTCCGGGAGGACCTTTTCTACCGGCTCAATGTGGTCAGCCTGACGCTGCCGCCGCTGCGCGACCGGCGCGAGGATATCGCCCTGCTGGCACAGCATTTTCTGGCCCATTTTGCCGGTAAAAACAGCAAAGACATCAAGGGTTTTACCCCGCAGGCAATGGATCTGGCGATGAAGTACGGCTGGCCGGGCAACGTGCGCGAGCTGATGAATGCCGTTGAAAGGGGCGTGGTGCTGGCGCGCGGCGTCTATCTGGAAGTCGAGGATCTGCAGCTGCCGGCGACACCTCTTGAAGACTGGCCGGCACCCCCGCCAGCGGCCGACATGCCCCTTGACCAGGTCGAAAAGGCGACTATTTTAAAGACGCTCGCGGTGGCCGGCAATAACAAAAGTGAAGCCGCGCGCCGGCTTGGGATCACCCGTAAAACCCTTCACAAAAAGCTCAAACTCTACGGTGTGATGTCCTGAGTGCCAGGCGTCGAAATCAACCCACCGGAAAGAGAGGACCCTTCATGACCCCACCCGCAGTGCGCGTCGTTCAGTGTCCGGCATGTGGCGCCAAAAACAAGATTCCGGCCGAAAAGGACGGCCGGGCGGCCAGGTGCGGCCGCTGCAGGGCCGCGTTGGCGACAACCGACGCTCAAAGCGGCGGCGTCATTGTCCGCTGCACCCACTGCCGCACCAAGAACCGGCTGCCCGCTCGGGCGTCGGACGGCGGGCGCTGCGGACGCTGCGGCACCCCTCTGTCCACCACCGGGGTTTTTGATGGCCAGCCGCTGGAAGTCGGCGACGCCGATTTTGATTCCCAGGTGATGCACTCGCCGTTGCCGGTGCTGCTGGAGGTGTGGGCGCCCTGGTGCGGCCCCTGCCAGATGATGGCCCCCGTCATGAACGAATTGGCCGCCGGCTGGCGGGGTCGCGGGCGCGTCTGCAAGCTCAATATGGACGCCAATCCCGTCACCGCAGCGCGCTTTGAGGTGCGCAGTGTGCCGTCGTTTCTGATCTTCGATAACGGGCAGCTCAAGGAAAACCTGGTGGGGGCTTTGCCCAAGCAGCATCTGATCCAAAAAATGACGCCCCATTTTTACTAGCGGCGCGCGTCCCGCCGATCTGTCGCAAGGAACAGCGGTCCTTCGCTTGCTTGAAAGCGGGGCGATGGCCGGCCTAATGCAAGGCCGCAACATAGAAACCTTGATGCTCCAAGGGGTTCGCCTGTTCTACGTGGACAAAAACGATGCGCTTCGCAAAATGAGTCTGATTGACCGGATCTGTATTGCGCTTTTCGGCCGCAGCGTGTATTTCGAACGGATCTGCGGCAAGCCGGGTGCGGGGACTTTTGTTGACCCAAGCGACGTGGCGCACCTGATCCGGCTGCTGTCCTGAAAGCCGCCGGCGGTGATGGCGGCCGGGCAAAACCGACCCGTGCTTCAGTCTCAGGGCTTCGGAAAAAAACAATTCCCCATCCTGCGGGATTGTATTCTGCTGCGATCCTTGGCGGGTGAAACCTGCAACCAAGCGAGAGGCGAGATGACGTTTTCACCTTTAAAGATTATCATCGGTCTGCTGTTGGGCCTGTCCACGGTTGGGCCAGCCTTCAGTGCAGAAGCGGTCCCAAAAGCGTCCGCAACCGGCCAGGAGGCGCTGCTGCAGCGCATTATCGAAGGGATCGAGAACCGTTATGCGGTCCCCGGTTTCAGCGCCAATTTCACCCAGTCGTCGACCATCAAGGCCCTGGATCTGACCGATACGGCCTCCGGGTGGGCCATGTTCATGCATCCCACAAAGATGCGTTGGGAATACGATCAACCGGAGAAAAAGATCTACATCTCCGACGGCATCACCCTCTGGGTCCACAGCCCGGATCAAAACCAGGTCATGGTGGGGCGCGCGCCGGAGTTTTTCAAAGGCGGCCAGGGGGCCAGTTTTCTGGCCGACATGCAGAGCATGCGCAAGCAGTTTGTCATTGCACTTGCCCCCGAGCAGCCCGTGGGCGCCTATACCCTCAAGCTGCTTCCGCGGGAGAAAAACATCGACCTGGCGAGGATTTATCTGACGGTGGATGCCGAAACCTTCATCGTCTCGCGCGTGGATACGGTCAACGCCTACGATGATGAAACCCGGATTATGCTGAGTGGCGTGCGCTTCGAGCAACACCCGGACCCCGGCCAATTTCATTTCACTGTCCCGCCAGGGGCCGACGTGCTGGAACTGGACCAGTAGCCGGCGCCGCGCTTCAACCGTCACCCCAAGCGTGAAAAGCCGTGTTCGTGACCGGTTGCCGACCGCCGCGGGATCCAGTAGCGGT
>JAABRJ010000170.1 GCA_011390985.1 Desulfobacteraceae bacterium | reverse complement strand
TCGCAATTGACCAATCATTTCATTTTTGAAATACAGATACTATCATTGAGCAGCAACTTCTTCACACTTTTCCAGCGGGGCATTGATATGGCCAAGACCAAGATCGATATCGCCCAGGCCCTTTCGGACAATCTGGGATATTCGAAAAATCAGGCGCAGGGAGTCGTCCAGAAACTCCTGGAGATCATCAAAGAAACCCTCAGCTCCGGTGAGGAACTGCTCATCAGTGGGTTTGGAAAATTTGAAGTGAAGCAGAAGAGGCGCCGCAAAGGCCGAAATCCAGCATCGGGAGAGGACATGATCCTTGAACCGCGGAACGTCGTCACCTTTAAATGCTCGGGGTGTCTAAGACGAAAGATCAACTGAACCGGTTGCTGGTTGGGGTTGCGGTTTTCAAATGAACCCCCTCACCCACCGGACCAACCACCTTCCCTGCTCTTTTCCCATATGAAAAATAATCAAGTTCAATCCCCAGGAAGAGTCACAGAAAAAATTCGCGGGATTGTGGACCGGGTCACCTATCACAACCCCGACACCGGGTGGTCTGTGCTCCGGGTTCTGTCTTTCGACAATCTCCACCAGCAGGAAACGGTAACCGTCCATCAGACGAAGGTTTTCGCCGGGGCAACCATGGAGTTTCACGGGTCCTGGACGGTTCATCCCAAGTTTGGCCGGCAGTTCAGAGCCACGGAAGCCTTCGAGAGGAAACCGGCGACTTCAGCGGCGCTGGAAAAATATCTGGGATCGGGTCTTATAAAGGGTGTAGGCCCAAAAACGGCGAAAAAGATTGTCACGTATTTCGGGGATAAAACACTCGATATCTTTGAAGGAGAAATCGAGAGGCTTGAGGAAGTTCGGGGGATTGCCCAAAAAAAACTGCAAATAATCCGAGAGGCCTGGACCGCGCATCGGGCGATCCGTGAAGTGATGATGTTTCTTCAATCCCACGGAATCAGCACCCTCTTCGCAGTGCGGATTTACAAGGAGTATGGGGATAACGCAATCCCCTACGTGACGCAAGACCCCTACCGCCTGGCCAACGACTTTTTCGGCATCGGATTTTTCTCGGCTGACAAGGTCGCGATCAGCATCGGTCTTGCCGGCGACAGCCCCCAGAGAATCATGGCCGGGATCAAACACGTTCTATCCGCCAGTAGGGAATTTGGCCATTGCTACCTGACGCTATCCCAGATTCGGTCCCAGGTCCATGAGTTGATCCAATTGGACCTGACGGATCGCCTGCCGGGCTTCCTCGACCAAATGGTCCAGGAGGGCCTTGTCATGGCAAGAGAACTGGTCACCCCGGAAGGCTCGAGCGAGCCCTGCTACTATTCCAAATCCCTGTATTTTGATGAGCTGTATGTGGCGAAAAAAATTGCCGGCATGCGAATCCCGCCACTGGTCGATAGAGAGCGGGCTGAGCGCTGGCTGGATCACTTTTGCCAGGCAAAGAATATTTCCTTGAGCGCGGAACAAGCCGATGCCGTGAGGGGGATTGTGGGTGAAAGATTCTCGATTTTAACGGGTGGTCCCGGCTGCGGCAAAACGACGACCACCCTGGTGCTGGTCAAGCTGCTCGAGGCCATGCGGCTGAAGGTTCTGCTGGCCGCCCCGACCGGCCGCGCGGCGCAGCGCATGACGGATGTGATCGGCAAGGAATCCAAGACCATTCATCGCCTGCTGGAGTGGCAGATCGGCAAATTCAACAAGAACGAAGAAAATCCGCTCGATGTCGATTTCCTGATCGTGGACGAATGCTCCATGCTGGACATCAATCTGACCGCGTCATTGCTGAAAGCGGTGCCGGATCGCAGCCAGGTCCTTTTCATCGGCGATGCAGACCAATTGCCGTCTGTCGGCGCCGGCAATGTGCTGCGGGACATCATCGCCTCCGGAAAAATCCCCTGCTTCCGCCTGTTAACGGTATTCCGGCAAGCCCAAGCCTCGCGGATCATCAAGTATGCCCACCAAATCAACCAGGGGGAGATGCCCCACATCGATTCTCCCTTTCAGAAGCCCGCAATATGGAAAAATGGATCCGATTGTCTTTTCATTGACACCGACGAAGCCACCATGGAGCAACTGGGGTTCATCGCCCGAGTGAAAAGGTACCATGAAACACTGGCAAATCCGCCGGAGGTCGAACCAACCTCCACTCTTTATGAATTCAGGGCAGATGAAGTGATAACCCCCTATGAAACCGAATTGACCATTCCAAAAAAATTTCAACATGTTGATATCGATCAGGTTTTAAAAGCAGAAAACAGAATTGATGAACTGCGTTCGGTCTTGAAAAAGATCCATCCATGGTCGTCACTGCATTATGGTCTGGCCGCTTCGCACGTGGTCCGGAAGCTTTTTCTGGAGTGGATACCTAAATATTTTGGGAGTCAGCTAGAAATCCAGGTGATCAGCCCGATGACAAGGGGGAGTCTGGGAACGGTCTGTTTAAATAAAATGATCCAGGAATCGGCCAACCCGCCTGAGAGAGGCAAGCATCAATTGCTGATCGGTGAAAAAATCTTGAGGGTCGGTGATCGGGTGATCCACCGCAGAAACAACTATGAGCTTGGCGTGTTTAACGGCGATATCGGCGTCATTGAAGGTATCGACAATGAAGAGTTGACCTGTCGGGTGTCTTTTTTGCCCGATGGCAGGCAGATCCTGTATAAACGCGATGATATCCAGGAGCTCGATCTGGCCTATGCCATCACGATCCACAAATCCCAGGGAAGCGAGTTCGGTGCGGTCATCATCCCGGTTCTCAGCCAGCATTTCAAAATGCTTTTCCGCAACCTGATTTACACGGGGTTGACAAGGGCCAGAAAACTGGCCGTTTTGGTGGGAACCCGCAGAGCGTTGGCGATGGCTGTCCGCAATCAGGATACCAGTCGGCGCCAGACATCCCTGAAAGAGTTGTTAAACGCCATGGCGAAGTGACGGAAGGATCAACTCGGCGATAAACCCAAGGGCATCGAGTTTCTTGTGCGTTATACCAAAAAAAAGAAGCCCCACCTTCCAGAATAGAAAGATGAGGCTTGATATTCACACCACGGATCACAGCCAAAACACTGCTTCCGATTTAGTTTCCTTACCGCACCAGTATATCAGGCTGCCACATCACGCCTGTGCAAAGATCCAATGGGCCTGATTTTTTTGTGCCTGTCAATTTAAATCAGTTTCAACGAGATCCCCACCTTGGTCTTACGTGCAACGAACTGATCCCCCACCTTGAAGCCCAGATCTTCAATCAGGTCTTTGGATATGATCAGGCTGCCCCGCTTGCTGACAGCGACTTCCTTTTTAATGCCCCCTGAGGGTTTTCCACCGCGCGGACTTTGAATCTCGGGGATTTCCCCAGCCTCCATCAACGCATTGGCGTAAGCCACCTTGAGTTGGGTTGAGGTATTAAACCCAAACTTTCCCATGATATCGCTTTGGGGGGCGCCATCCTTGACCATCTTTACAAGCCGTTTTCCATCAACTTCTTTTTTTTTCGCCATGAAATTTCTCCTTGATGAGTTATAGGGTTTTAAATTCCGATCGGTATCGAAAGTGTGCAGAACAGACCGGTAGCATAACCGGACACACTTTATCAAACTTTATTTTTGTATCAATAATAAAATTATTCGAATAATCAACCCTTGGGTAGAAAAATCATTTTTTTGCCAGGGCCCAAGTGGCATCTCAAACGGCGAAAGCATCCTTCCTCAAAAGAACCGGTTGTTTACTGGCCCTTCCAAAAGCGGTACGAACAAAACTCGTGATCGGTTTGAAGCGGTCAACGGATTGACCCCCGGAATACCGAGTTGATCGCCGGCTACTTGCACCTTTCTGGACATACCTGAAATGGATCGTTCAATAAAAATATTTTAGCTCGAAAGCGGCCATTCGAAACCCGCTCCGATGAAAGAATCGGAACGCCGTAACCGTCAGACGACAGCGGTGACGATGCCTTTGGTGAAGTGGCCGTAGGGTTCATGGATCCAACGGAGACGGGATCGAAAAGCGCGCACATTCGTGATGGATTGAAATCATGTCTCGCTCGGGGCCATTCAGACAGTCCTGGAACATGCGAACCGGAAAACCACCGGGGGTCTTCTTTGACTCATGGTAATCTGGAGGGCGACGCCAGCACCGCTTTTAGGACAGCACAAAAAAGCCTCACCCAATTTCTCACACACCAAAAAAAAAGGTTACAGCATGATCGCTGTAACCCATTTATTTTATTGGTGGGCCGTGTTGGAATCGAACCAACAACCTACTGATTAAGAGTCAGGTGCTCTGCCTAGTTGAGCTAACGGCCCGGAGGTGCCCGATAAACGGATACGGTTCGTAACAGCTTTAAAATCGCTTGTCAAATTTTTTTTGGTTTGACACCGGACCCATTTATTGCCGCCAGGGCGGCGGTTCTCGGTCACGTTTGGGGTTGCGACCGCGTTTGCGCTCCTTTTTCCACTGCGGGTCGCGCTTACGCAGCGACCGGCGCGCCCCGCCGATGCCTGTCTGCGGGTCGACTTCAACAATGAAGCTGCCGGCCAGGCCGCGCCGTTTCTCGTCGGATTGCGGCTCACGGGCTGCAGCCTCCTTTGGCGGTTTGGGCAGCGGCGGGCCGCTGAAACAACCGGCCGCAATGCCATCCGCCAGGAAAAGCTGCTCGCCGGCCTGCAGAAAAGCGGCACCGGCGGCCATGGCCTTGCGGACCTGGACGGTGAGCAGAACCGGGTCGGGATCGAAGCGGCGCCCCAGCCGCAGGGCCATTTCGGGTCCTGCCGCCAAGACCAGCGGGGGGGGCCCGGCAGCCGCAATCCCCTGCTGGTGCACATGGGAGTATGCGCTGCGGCGAACGCAGGTATAAAGCAGCTTGGGGGGGTGATGGGCCGGCGCCGGCGGGGTGAGACGCGAACGAT
>JAABRJ010000169.1 GCA_011390985.1 Desulfobacteraceae bacterium | reverse complement strand
TCGCTAATTTTTGAATAAAATATTTAACTGACCACACCATATGGTGCTCAAGCGGGTAATAGGTAACAATTTTAAAATCTTCGCCCATCCCTTTGCACACCTCACCCCAAAGCGAGGAAATGCAAAAAACAATACACAACATTTTGTGGTTGACAAAAATACCGAACACTATAAGAAGTTAGCGAAACCAAAGCATGGTCGTCAAAAAGCACATCCGCAAGAATGCTTACCGGCGCAGGCCGGCCGGTGCCGGCCGCGACTGGCGGCGCCTGCTGGGGCGCGCGGCGGCCGCCGCCGGGGTTCTGATCGGCCTGACGCTGACCAGCTTCCTGCTGGTCTTCGCCCATGACCTCCTGACCCAGTGCGACTATTTCCGGGGCAGCCGCATCGTCGTGCAGGGCAACGACCGTCTGGGGACCGAGGAAGTCCTGACCCAGAGCGGGGTTCATCCCGACGCGAACATCCTGGCGGTCAATCTGAGCCTGGTGCGCCGCAAGCTGCTGGCCCACCCCTGGATCGCCGATGCCCAGGTCAGCCGCGAACTGCCCGACGGCATTTTCATCCGCATCCTTGAGCAGCAGCCCCTGGCGATTCTCGACGTGGGCCACAAGTTTCTGCTCAATGCCAGCGGCGAGATCTTTAAGGCCTGGGAACCCGAGGACCCCGAAAATCTGCCGGTGATCACCGGCTTGGCGCTTTCGGATGTCAGCGCCTCCGGCGCCCCGCGCAGCCTGCCGTTCGCGGCCGTGATGGAGATTCTGCAGATCGAACGCGATGCCGGGGTTCCGCAGCTGACGACTTTGGTGCGCCAAATCCGCGTGGACCGTGAATTGGGGCTGACCCTGACAGGGGCCGACCGGGTACAAGCGATCGCTCTGGGCTACAGCGAGTACCTGGCCAAGTGCCGCCGCCTGGTGCGGGTGCTCAGCGAACTGCCCGTTGCCACCGACTTTGGCGATATCGACATGATCGATCTAAAGGATCTTAACCGGGTGGTGATCAGACCGCTGGCACCCGTCACCCCAGAGGGGTCCGTAAAGGAGGAAACCTGAAATTGCAGGGAAAAGGGGACATTATTGTCGGCCTGGACATCGGAACCACCAAGATCTGCGCCGTGGTCGGGGAAGTCACCGGGCGCGAGGTCAACATCATCGGTATCGGCACCTATCCCTCCATCGGGCTGCGCAAGGGGGTGGTGGTCAATATCGAGTCGACGGTGGATTCCATCAAAAAGGCCGTCGAGGAGGCGGAGCTGATGGCCGGCTGCGAGATATCCTCGGTCTATGCCGGCATCGCCGGGGGCCACATCACCGGGTTCAACAGTCGGGGCATCGTGGCCATCAAAGGCCCCGAAATCAACCAGCAGGATGTTGACCGGGTGATCGACGCGGCCCGCGCGGTCGCCATCCCCATGGACCGCGAGGTGATTCACGTACTGCCCCAGGAATATATCGTGGACGACCAGCCGGGCATTCAGAACCCCATCGGCATGGCCGGGGTGCGCCTGGAGGCCAAGATCCACATCGTCACCGGCGCGGTGACGTCGGCCCACAACATCGTCAAGTGCGCCAACCGTGCGGGTTTGGATGTGTGTGACATCGTCCTGGAGTCCCTCGCCTCCGGCGAGGCGGTGCTGACCGAGGAGGAGAAGCAGCTCGGAACGGCGCTCCTGGACCTCGGCGGCGGCACGAGCGATCTGGCGATCTTTTCGGAAAAAAACATCAAGCACACCTTCGTACTGGCGCTGGGGGGCAACAACCTGACCAACGACATCGCCATCGGGCTGCGGGCGCCGCTCAACGAAGTCGAGAACATCAAAAAGAAATACGGCACCTGCCTGCCGTCCAACCTCCAGGCCGATGAGATGATCGAGGTGCCGGGAATGGGGGGCCGCAAGCCCCGTAAACTGCCGCGCCAGATTCTGAGCGAGATCCTGGAGCCGCGCATGGAGGAGATGTTCACCCTGATCAACCGGGAAATCTATCGCGCCGGCATGGAAAACATGATCGCCTCCGGGGTGGTCCTGACCGGCGGCACGTCCCTGCTGGACGGCGTGACCGAGGTGGCCGAGGCGATTTTCGGTCTGCCGGCGCGTTTGGGCAAACCCCAGAACATCACCGGGCTGGTGGACGTGGTCAACAACCCGATGTACGCCACCGGCGTCGGGCTGGTAATCTACGGCGCCAAGAATCAACGCGCCAAGAATCAGAGTGCGAAGAAATTCCGCATCCGGGACGGCAATATCTTCAACCGCGTCATGACCCGGATGCGCAAATGGTTCAAGGAGGTCCTCTGAGGCCCTCCGGGGAAAAAACAAACAGCCTTTTTTTACACGAAAAATAGAGCGGTCAGGATCACACACCAAACAGGAGGAGGGGGAATGACATTTACATTTGTGGAGAACGACAATTCGGCCAAAATCAAGGTGATCGGGGTTGGCGGTGCCGGCAACAACGCGATCAACAACATGATCGACGCCCAGCTGCATGGCGTCAAATTCATCGCGGCCAACACCGATGCCCAGGCCCTGGAAATCTCCAAGGCGCCGCTCAAAATTCAGATCGGTGAAAAACTGACCGAGGGCCTGGGGGCGGGTGCCAACCCCGAAAAAGGACGGGAGGCCGCCATGGAGACCACCGACATCATCCGCAGCGCCCTGGAAGGCAGCCACATGGTCTTCATCACGGCCGGCTTCGGCGGCGGCACCGGCACCGGGGCTGCGCCCGTGATCGCCGAGATCTGCAAGGAAATTGGGGCGCTGACCGTGGCCGTGATCACCAAACCGTTTTCCTTCGAGGGCCGCAAACGGTCCCGCCAGGCCGAGGAGGGCATCGAGCTCCTCAAGGAGGTCGCCGACACCGTCATCACCATCCCCAATGACCGCCTGCGGGGAATTGCGCCCAAGAACGCCAAGATGATCGACATGTTCCGCAAAGCCGACGAGATTTTACTGCACTCGGTCAAGGGCATCACCGATCTCATCATGATGCCGGGGCTCGTCAACCTCGATTTCGCCGATGTGCGCACCACGATGTCCAAGGCGGGCATGGCGATCATGGGGATCGGCATCGGCACCGGCCCAAACCGCGCCATCGAGGCCGCCGAGCGTGCGATTTCGCACCCGCTGCTGGAGGACATCTCGATTGCCGGGGCCAAGGGGGTGCTGATGAACATCACCTCGACCAGCGACCTGACCCTGGAGGAAATGACCGAAGCCTCCGACCGCATCTACGAGGAAGTCGGCGAGGACGCCGAGATTATCTGGGGCCAGGCCATCGACGAGAGCCTCGGCGACGAGATGCGCGTGACTGTCATTGCAACCGGCATCGGCGGCGGGCCGCAGTCCACCCTGCGCGAAGCCTCGCGCGGCAGCAGCGCCCGCGGCAACATCGCCCGGGCCAATATCGCCCGGGGCAAAATCCGCGACGTCACCCCGGCGGACCTCAAACATGCCGTCAACTTCGACGAGCCGACCTTCATCCGCCGCCAGGAGGCCGTTGGCGAAGGCTCCGGGGCAACCTACCGGGGGGGTTACCGCGGGCTGGTGATCGACAACAACGACCTGGACATTCCGACCTTCCTGCGCCGCAAGGCCGACTGAGCCCTCCGCCGACGCTGGTCGAAGGGCAGCTTGACATTGCGTTTCATGGGCAAATCTTGTCCTTGGAAGCGGCCGGCCAAGGGTAACGCCGGCCGGCCGCGGCTGCCGGACAAGGGACGCAAAACATGGCACGCAAACCGCACCAGCCCCACGGCAGGCTGCTCGCCTGCGAGCACGGCACCCTGCACAAGGCCTGGACCGGCCGGGTGCGGGTGGCCTTGGTGTACCCCAACAGTTATGCGGTCGGGATGTCCAACCTCGGCTTCCAGACGGTCTACCGCCTGTTGAACGCGCTGGACGGGGTGGTCTGCGAACGGGCCTTTGTGCCCGACCCTGCCGGGCCCCAGGCGCCGTTGGCCACCCTGGAATCCGAACGGCCGCTCGGCGTTTTTGACGTCGTGGCCTTCTCGGTATCCTTCGAAAACGATTACCCCAACATCCTCTCGCTGCTTCAGCAGGCAGGCCTCCCCCTGCACAGCCATGACCGCGGGCCCCCCCACCCGCTGGTGATGGCCGGGGGGGTCGCCTGTTTCCTGAATCCCGAACCGCTGGCGCCGTTTATCGATCTTTTCATGGTGGGTGAGGCCGAGGAGATGCTGCCGGCCTTTTTCGGCGCCTTCGACCCCGCCGTCCCCCGCCGCGAGCTCCTGCTGCGCCTGGCGCGCTCCCAACCGGGGCTCTACGTGCCGGCCTTCTACCGCCCGAGCTACCACAGCGACGGCACCCTTCGGGCTTTCACGCCCGTGGTGGACGTGCCGCCCCGGATCCGGCGGGTCTTTCTGCCGGACTTGTCAAAAACCGCCACCTGCAGCGCAGTGGTGACCCCCCACACCACCTTCGAGCGCACCTACCTGATCGAGACCGGGCGGGGCTGCCCCCACGGCTGCCGTTTCTGCAGCGCCGGCTACATTTACCGCCCGCCGCGTTTTCGCCCGCTGGCACTGCTGGAGGAAAACCTGCGCCAGGGCAGCGCCGTCACCGATCGCATCGGTTTGGTGGGCGCAGCGGTTTCCGATCTGCCGGAGATCGGGGCCCTCTGCAGCGGCCTGCGCGGCGCTGAGGTGCGCATCTCCTTCAGCTCCCTGCGGGCCGACGCCCTCACGCCGGAGCTGATCGCCACTCTGCAGCAAAGCAAGGTCAAGACCGCCACCATCGCACCGGACGCCGGTTCCGAACGCATGCGGCGGGTGATCAACAAGGGCATCGACGAAGCCAGCGTCCTGGCGGCCGCCGAAACATTGGTGGCGGCCGGAATCCCCAATCTCAAGCTCTACTTCATGGTGGGGCTGCCCACCGAGACGGTGGCGGATGTGGCCGCCATCGTGGCGCTGTGCAAACGGATCAAGCACCATT
>JAABRJ010000168.1 GCA_011390985.1 Desulfobacteraceae bacterium | reverse complement strand
AGGCCGGTATACCCGATTAAACACCCGCTGGTGAACCTACGGTCTTTGACAGGTTTTTTGTGGCTGTGTAAAATGGCTGCAGGTCAGACAATCTAGCGGCATGCACCGCATAAATTGTGTTGGCGATTATGGCCGCACCGCGGCGATTGGCCCCGCGGGCGGTGCTTCGGTGGAAACTACTTGATCAGTTCTTTAACGAATCCAGAGTCGATTTTAATACCGGGGCCCATGGTTGTCGATACCGCAATGGTCCTCAGGTAGGTGCCTTTGGCCGAGGCCGGCTTGATCCGCACGATGGTCTCCAGGAAGGCCGTCAGATTTTCAAGGATTTTCTGGGCACCAAACGAGACCTTGCCCATGGGGACGTGAACGATGCCGGCCTTTTCAACGCGAAAATCGATTTTACCGGCCTTGAGTTCAGACACGGCCTTGGCGACATCAAAGGTCACGGTACCGGTCTTGGCATTGGGCATCAAGCCCCGTGGCCCGAGCAGTCGGCCAATTTTTCCGACGGCGCCCATCATGTCCGGCGTCGCCACGGCCTTGTCGAAATCGAACCAGCCTTCCTTGATTTTTTCGATCAGGTCTTCGTTGCCGACAAAATCGGCCCCCCCGTCGACGGCTTCCTTCTCTTTCTCGCCTTTTGCGAATACCAGAACCCTGACTTCTTTGCCCAACCCGTTGGGGAGAACCACGGTACCGCGCACCATCTGGTCGGCATGCCGGGGGTCTACCCCCAAGCGAACGGCAACATCGATGGTTTCGTCAAATTTGGCGTAGGATGAATCAATCGCCAACTGCACCGCTTCGGAGAAATCGTAGCGTTTACTTGCGTCGACCTTGGCCCTGTTGTTTGTATATTTTTTACCGCGCTTCGGCATTTTATCTAACTCGCTCCTTTTTATCAAACGACCTCGATCCCCATGCTTCTCGCCGTTCCAGCAACGATCTTACTGGCCGCCTCCAGATCATAGGCATTCAGGTCCGCCATTTTTTGCTGTGCGATTTCCTCGACCTGCTTCCGGGTCACTTTGGCTATCTTGGTTTTTTTGGGATCCCCGGAGCCCTTTGCGATTTTAGCCGCTTTTTTCAGCAACACGGAAGCCGGCGGGGTCTTGGTGATAAAGGTGAAGCTTCGGTCCTGATAGACGGTGATAACCACGGGAATAATCATACCTTCGTCGTTTGCGGTGCGGGCGTTGAAGGCTTTGCAAAAGTCCATGATGTTGACGCCGTGCTGCCCGAGCGCAGGCCCGATCGGGGGGGATGGGTTGGCCTTCCCGGCAGTAACCTGCAACTTTATCTGAGCCATTACCTTTTTTGCCATTTTTTCCTTTACTCCTGAGCAGGGAAGGTTAAGCGCACCTGACCCTACAACTTGGTGACCTGCACAAATTCCAGTTCTACCGGTGTAGAACGTCCAAAAATGCTGACCAGAACTTTTATCTTACCCTTTTCGGGGTTCACATCTTCAACGGTTCCGTTGAAGTTGTTGAAGGGACCGTCGATCACGCGGATCTCGTCCCCCGGCTCGAACAGATATTTGGGCTGCGGCTTCAGTTTGCCGGCCTCCATCCGGTTGAGGATCTGCTCGGCCTCTTCATCGGAAATGGGTGTCGGCTTCTTGCCACCCAGAAATCCCGTGACTTTTGCCGTGTCATTGACGATGTGCCAGGTTTCCTCGTCCAACTCCATGCGGACCAGGATATAGCCAGGGTAAAATTTTCTCGAGGTTGTTTTGCGCTTGCCTTTTACCAGCTCCACCACCTCTTCCGTCGGCAGCAGCACTTCTTTGAATTTTTCAGGGTGCGGCGAAGTGGCGATACGGTCTTCGAGCGCCTGCTTGACCTTGCCCTCAAAGCCCGAGTAAACATGAACGATATACCATCTGAATGCCACTATCTTTCCCCCGTCTATGGCAGGACCGCCCGAATCATGCTGGACAACCCCATATCGACAACCCCGAGAAACAGTGAGACGATCATGACCACCACGATGACAACGACCGTCGAACCAATCGCCTGCTTGCGTGTCGGCCAGGTGACCTTTTTAAGCTCAACCTTCACTTCACGTAAAAATTGAACCGATTTGTCGAGAATGTTCTTTTCCTGATGGACAGCGGTAGGCTTGGCGCCAAAAGAGAGTTTTTTGGGGGCCGCGGCCGGCCGTTTGACATCAAGCGCCGGATCAGCGAAAAGGGTCGCCTTCGAGGTTGGCGTCTCAGGCTTCGCAGCCGGCACGTCCGTCGAACTGGCCTGCTCCTGTTCTTGCTTCTTTTTTACCGCCGGTTTTTTCCGCAGTAACCGTCCCATTGCGTTCCTAAAACACCATTTTTGGGGCCAATAAAAAAGGTTGGCAGGCCAGGAGGGATTCGAACCCCCAACACCCGGATTTGGAGTCCGATGCTCTACCATTCGAGCTACTGGCCTGCATCACCCATCCGCCAAGACGCCCTTGCGGGCGCGCCGTCCGCCGATCAGCTCGGCATCGGGGTTACTTGGTTTCCTTGTGCAGGGTATGCTGCTTGCAAAACCTGCAATACTTTTTGAATTCAAGCTTGTCCGGAGTGGTTCGCTTGTTTTTGGTGGTGGTGTAGTTGCGGCGCTTACACTCCGAACACGCCAAGGTAATGATGATTCGCACCTGAATATTCCTCCGCCTATTCGAAGATTTCGGCTACCACGCCGGCGCCGACCGTTCGCCCGCCTTCACGGATCGCAAACCGCACCTCTTTTTCCATGGCGATCGGCGTGATCAGCTCCGCTGAAATCGTCACGTTGTCGCCCGGCATCACCATCTCAACACCTTCCGGCAGCGTCAAAACCCCCGTAACGTCGGTCGTGCGAAAATAAAACTGCGGCCGGTACCCATTGAAAAACGGCGTGTGGCGGCCGCCTTCTTCCTTGCTTAAAATGTAGACTTCCGCCCCAAACTTGGTGTGCGGCGTAATCGACCCCGGCTTGGCGACCACCTGCCCACGCTCGACTTCCTCGCGCTTGGTCCCCCGCAGCAAAACCCCGATGTTGTCCCCCGCGCGCCCCTCGTCCAGCAGCTTGCGGAACATCTCAACGCCCGTGCAGACCGTCTTGGCCGTCGGCCGGATCCCGACGATCTCCACGTCGTCGCCGACATGCACGATCCCGCGCTCCACTCGGCCCGTGACCACCGTCCCCCGACCCGAAATGCTGAACACATCCTCGATCGGCATCAAAAACGGCTTGTCGATGTCGCGCTCCGGCTCCGGAATGTAACTGTCGATCGCCGCCAGCAGCTCAAAAATACACTTGGCTTCCTCGCTGTCCGGATCCTCGCTCTCCAGCGCCTTCAACGCGCTGCCGCGGATGATCGGCGTATCGTCCCCCGGAAACTCGTACTTGTCCAAAAGCTCGCGCAGCTCCAGCTCCACCAGCTCAATCAATTCCTCGTCGTCCACCATGTCGCACTTGTTCAAAAACACCAGGATCCGCGGCACCCCCACCTGACGGGCCAGCAAAATGTGCTCCCGGGTCTGCGGCATCGGACCGTCGTCCGCGCCCACCACCAAAATCGCACCGTCCATCTGCGCCGCCCCGGTGATCATGTTCTTGATATAGTCCGCGTGCCCCGGGCAGTCCACGTGCGCATAGTGCCGGTTGGCCGTCTCGTACTCCACGTGCGCCGTGGCAATCGTGATCCCGCGGGCCTTTTCCTCCGGCGCTTTGTCGATCTGGTCAAACGGTACATAATTGGCCAGCCCCCTTAACCCCGAGTGCTTCGTGATCGCCGCCGTCAGCGTCGTCTTGCCGTGGTCAATATGCCCTATCGTTCCTACATTCACATGCGGCTTTGTGCGCGCAAACTTCTCTTTCGCCATCGTCTGGTCCTCCCCTGCGTTTTTTGAGGCTATTCAAAAATTCAGCAGTATTTCCCGCGAGCCGTTCGGTTTCATCGCTGCGACGGCCCAAATCAGGTGGATATGGAGCCCACGACCGGAATCGAACCGGTGAACCTCTTCCTTACCAAGGAAGCGCTCTACCTGCTGAGCTACGTGGGCTTGGAATTTAGAAGCGGACTTGTCTTGGCCAAGTTCGGCAATTTTCCTAAAAAGCAGGTGGAGCGGGAGACGAGGCTCGAACTCGCGACATTCAGCTTGGAAGGCTGAAGCTCTACCAACTGAGCTACTCCCGCCCTGCGTACCTGATCTTCCGTCTGCCGACGCCTGCAACCACGGTGGAAAACGCCGAAAAAAGGCTGCGGAAAATTCAACAAGATTCATGCAGGAAGCCATGTAGTTCCCAAGCGATTCATCTCGACGGATGGATCTCCTACATGCAACTCACTTTTTGGGTGGTGGTGGGGGGAGGATTCGAACCTCCGAAGGCTTTGCCGACAGATTTACAGTCTGTTCCCTTTGGCCACTCGGGAACCCCACCGCGTGCTACCTGTGAAGCCAGCGGAGGGACTCGAACCCCCGACCCACTGATTACAAATCAGTAGCTCTACCAACTGAGCTACGCTGGCTTTATTTCAAAAACAGCCAACCTTGTCGGCCGGACCTCAATTTCAGGCCCAGCCGAAAAGAACTTTGCCATTTAACGATCTTTTCAGAAATTAGCAAGCCAAAAAATTTAGTTAAAATTTTGGAATAAGAGCAATTATAACCCGAAAACAAAATTTTACAATGTTTTTCGGCGAATTTAGTGGTTTTTCATTCAAATTCTTCCCGGAGAAGCTGTGCCGTTTGCCTGCGTCTTTTTTGATTTTGAATTAATTCTCTGTATTTTCAGTTTATTAAATTTAATTTAGGCCACCGCTCGGTAGCAGCCAAAAAGCGACTGTAATAAAATTTATTACAGTCGTTAATTATTTCAGCCGATTACAAAAGGAATGTTTCCTCCGCACTTTTCTTGCCAAGGCAAAATATTTCTGAAATTTTGACTTGAAAAACCGACCAAACCAACATAAGTGGAAGGTATTTAAATTTGGTGACCGATAAAAATCCCAAAAACAATATTGTTTCGAAAGGAGCGCCAAG
>JAABRJ010000167.1 GCA_011390985.1 Desulfobacteraceae bacterium | reverse complement strand
ATCCTGTGCTGGATCAGGGCAGGGTCGTCGGCATCCCCATCAGCGGCCAGAGGAAGTAGACCGCAAAACCGACCACCACCATCAGGATGATACTGACCGGGACCCCGTACATAAAAAACTCCCCGGTGGTGAACTGCTTGGAGTCGTAGGCGATGGCGTTGGGGGCGGCGCCCACCAGCAGCAGGAAGGGCATGCCGGCGGTGGTCAGGGCGGCGAAGAGGATCACTTCCGGGGCGACCCCCAGGTAGGGCGCGATCACGAACGCCACCGGCAGCGAGATGGCGATGGCCGCGACGTTCATGATGAAGTTGGTCATCACCATCACGAAAAAGGCGATGCTCATCACGAAAACGAACCAGTTGGCCTTCTGGAACAGCACCAGCCAGTTGACCGCCAGCCACTTGGCGGCGCCGGTTTCCCAGAGGCAGAAGCCGATGCTCATGGCGCCCGAAAAGAGCAGGATGATGTTCCAGGGAATGTCCTCAAGGTCGTTGATGTCCAGAATGCCGGTGATGAAGAAGAGGATCGTCGAGGTCAGGATGATGGCGGTTTTGTCCACCGGCTCCAGCGCCGGGATGAACGACCGCAGGGACATGACCAGGATGCAGACGAAAACGATGATCAACGCCAGGATCTCTTTGCGGGTCAGGGCGCCCAGCTCGGCGTTGAGCTGGACGGCTTTGGCGCGCAGGCCGGGGATCACCTTCTTTTCCGGCTTGAGAAAAATCATGAAAAAGCCCCAGATCAGGAAGACCATCAGCCAGCCGACGGGGAACATATAGTAGGTCAGCGTGAAAAAGGAGATGTTGGTGCCGACGATATCGTAGAAAAAGCCCAGGGCCACGGCCCCGCGCGCCGCCCCCAGCAGGGTGATGACGCTGCCGGCGCCGGCCACGTAGGCCATGCCGATGAAGAGGCCCTTGCCGAACTTGGTCCTTTTGTCACCCTCACCGTAAAGGGCGTAAATCGCCATCAGCAGCGGGTAAATCGTCGCGGCCACCGCGGTGTGGGCCATGATGTGGGTCAGGGCGGCGGTCACCACGAAGCAGCCGAGGTAGATCATGCTGGTGCGCTCGCCGACGATGATGAGCATCTTATAGGCCATTCGGCGGGTGAGCCCGGTCTTGGTGAACACCAGGCCGATGACGATCGAGGCGAAAATGAACATCACCGAGGGGTCCATGAAGTCTTTGAAGGCCACTTTGGCCGGGCGGATCAGGAAATACGCCTGCAGGACGCCGATCGCCAGGCTGGTGATCCCGATCGGGACCACTTCGAAGACCCACCACGTGCCGGCCAGCAGAAAGACCGCCAACGCGCCTTTGGATTCCCGGGAGAGTTCGAAATGCTTGCCCATCGGGTCGATGGCATCGGGCCAGGGGGGCGAGTAATAGACGACCACGAACAGAATGATGCCCAGAAAAAGAAAAACGAGTTTGCTCCAGTTGATTCTATTCGGGGTGTCGGCGGCGGCACTGTTCATTGCAACAACCTCCTTCAGCGGTTAAGCGACCGGATGGTGGGGCCCCGTGTCCGGGGCCTGTCAAGGGATGCAGAGACCGATCCCGTTGTCAGACAAAACACTCTTTCATGGTGTGGAAAATGGCGGCAAATACATCGGTGAGGCGCAGGATGCCGATGATATCCTTGTCGCGGGTCACCAGCAGCGACTGATGATTGCCCAGGACGAGCTGATGAATGGCTTCATCCAGGGCGGCGCTTTCCTCGACGTACTCCCCTTCGGTCAGGGCGTGCATGAAATCCCTGACCTTGGCGGTGGCGGCGGTTTTGCAGATGTCCTTGAGCGGCCGGTCAAAGAGCTTGTAGTGCTCCATCATGGACTTCATGAACTTGCGCGAAAACCCGAGGCGCGCGAGGGAGTCGCCGGACTGCATTTCCGCGTATTTGGGCTCCAGCGCCCGCAGCGCGTCCAACTGGCTGAGTTTGCCGATTACTGCCCCCTGCGCGTCCAGCACCAGCACCGCGCGGTGGCGGTAGCGGGTATGGTCAAATTCCGCCTGGGCCTTTTCAAGCGACAAGACCGCTTCGAACAGGGTCGCATCCTCCGAAACGGTGGCGTATTCGGAAATGGGGATCATTAAATCTTTGATCGTGTAAGCATCGGAACGCATCAGAGCTCTCCTGGGTTGGGGATGGGGGTTAGGGTGGCGCGGTTGGGGCAACCGGGGCGTGAGGGGCGCGGGTGGCGCCGGGCAGGTGGCTGCAGAGAGGCTGGGGCGATGGCAGAAAGCAGGGGCGGCTCTGGGTGCGGGCGGTTCAAGGGGCGCAACCCCGCCCGGGGCGCTGAGGCCAAAAAAACCTCATCGCCCGCCTGCATGTCAGGCCCCGAACGCCGTGCAACGCGTCCCATAGTCATCGGTGCCCCCTGCTCAAAAACAGCAAAAAGACCTCCCTTTGTGTCCTTGGTGATGGCTAAGGGCCTGCGGCCCGTCCGACTGCCGGGCGGGTGGCCGCCGCGCGGACGGCAGTGCAAATCAACCGACGAACGGGTATCACTAATGAAATTAAATTTCAAGCAGTAGCGTGTTCCAGTGCCCCGAAAAAAAACAATGCCACATCCTGCTCTTCTTTTTGCCCGCCTGCGGCGTCATATCGCGGTCGCGCACGCTTTCGGCGGGAGCTTGTGCCCGCCTGGCGCCCTGAGCCGTTTCAGACCACCATGACCTGCTCCTCCAGGCGCGTGAGCTGCTCCACCCCCTGGGCGGTGACGAGGTGCGTGTTCTCAATGCCCACCACCCCCCGGCCCGGGAAGACCAGCTTGGGCTCCAGAGCGAAGACCATGCCGGCCTGCAGGGGCAGGTCCTGACCCTGGGCCAGGAAAGGGAACTCGTCCAGCTCCAGGCCGATCCCGTGGCCCACAAAGCGGACGCGCCGCGCGTCGGCGCCCATGAAAAACGCCCCATAGCCCAGGCGCTCGGCGCTCTCGATGGCCGTCTGGTAGAGGCGGCCCGAGGGGACCCCGGGGCGGGCGGCGGCTTTGACTTCGGCCTGCACGGTCAGCATCGCCGTGTGGGCCCGCTCGAGATCGGCCGGCAGGCGGCCCAGGGAAAAGATGCGGGTGTGGTCGGCGAGGTAGCCGTTGAAAACGAAGACGTAATCCACCAGGATCGGCTCGTGGCGTTGGATGGGGCGCATGCCCGGTCCCTGGGCGACCGCCGGGCCGACCCCCGGCCCGCCGGTGGGTGAGGCCAGGTAGCTTGGGACCGCAGCGGACGGGCCGGCCATCAGGTGGCCGTAAAAAAGTTCGCTGCCCCACAACCGCATCCGGACGATGCCCTGATGGCCGAGGGCCCTGGCCCGGGCCTCTACCCGGCCGGCCAGCTCGATTTCGCTCATCCCTTCGCGCAGGAGGTCGGGCACAGCGGCCGCCAGCTGGTCGGAAAGGCGCGCCGCCTGACGGATCATGCCGATTTCCCAGTCTGATTTGACCGCCCGCAGCAGACGGATGGCGGTCGAGATGTCGCTCAGTTGGGCGCCCGCGAAAATCAGGCCGTAGGAGAGGTAAAGGTTGGCCGGCAGAACGTCCATCTCGAGCCCCAGCGCTTGGGGCGCCGCCAGACCGTTGGCCGCCAGGAGGCCGGGAATTTCTTTGGGGCTTCGGATGGCTTCGATCCGCGCGAGCGGGGATTCGGCCCGGGCGCGTGCCACGTCCTTGCGAACCAGCAGCAGCGGCTCCCCCTGGGCCGGAACCCAGAGGTGGGACTGCTGGATGGTGCCGGCAAAGTAAAACAGATCGGCGGTTTGCAGGATCAGGGCGGCGTCCAGGCCTTGGCGAGCGAGCTGCCCCTGAAGGGCGCCGATGCGCCGGGCGATCTCGGAACGGGGGACGGCCATTGCGCTGGGGGCTTGCATGGCGGGCTCCTCTCTGGGAAACGTTTTGCTGCGTTGTCGGGCTCCGTAAATGGCCCGCAGGCAGCGCGGCAATTTGTGCGCAACCGCGTTGCGGGATGTATATCAACCGAAGCCCGCGCGCCTGTCAAGCCGCGAGCGGCCGCGCCGGCTTGCAAAGACCGGCGTTTCGGGCTAAGAGAGCACCTGGCGCCGATCGCCCGCAGCCAGACCCCAAGGAAAGCCTATCGCATGGAGCGCCTGGACTATTTCATCAGACGGTTTTTTCTGGTGATTCCGACGTTTATCGGAATCACCCTGCTGTGCTTCACCCTGATTCAATTCGTTCCCGGCGGGCCCGTCGAGCAGATCCTGATGCAGATGAAAGGTTTTGAGGCCGTCGAGGCCGGCGGCGACGTCAAGCTGCGGGGGACGATTTCCGAGCAGCAGCGCCGGGAAATCGAGGCCCACTTCGGTTTTGACCGGCCCATCACCCAGCGCTACTGGAAATGGCTGGTGACCGACCGGCTGGGCCTGCGCATGGAATCCTACAAGTTTCCCAACAGGACCGCCTGGGAGCTGATCAGCGAGCGCTTCCGGGTGTCGCTCATTTTCGGCGTGACCGGGTTTCTGCTTTCCTACTTGATCTGCATTCCGCTGGGGATTGCCAAGGCCCTGCGGCACGACAAGCCCTTCGACCTGGTCTCCAGCGCGCTGGTTTTTGTGGGGTACGCCATTCCCGCCTTTGCCTTCGGGATGGTCCTCAAGATGCTCTTCGCCGGCACCGTCGACGGCCTCTGGGACGTTTTCCCCGTATCCGGCTTCCACTCCGACAATTTTGAGCTGCTGACCACGGGCGGCAAGCTGCGCGACATTTTCATGCACATGTTTCTGCCGGTGCTGTGTTACGTGATCGGCAATTTTGCCGTGCTGACGCTGCTGATGAAAAATGCCCTGATGGAGCAGATCGGCCGTGATTACGTCCGCACCGTGCTGGCCAAGGGCGGCAGCTTTAGGCGGGCCGTCTGGGGGCACGCCCTGCGCAACGCCATGATTCCGATTGCCACCGGTCTGGGCTCGATCCTGACCGTGATGTTCGCCGGCTCGGTGATCATCGAGCAGGTCTTTGAAATCCCCGGGATGGGCCGTCTGAGCCTGGAGGCCATCGTC
>JAABRJ010000165.1 GCA_011390985.1 Desulfobacteraceae bacterium | reverse complement strand
CCGAGGGTGGTGTAGATGATCTCCCGTATGCCGGTTTTGGCGCGCAGGGCCGCCATCCGGTTTGCCAGCAGGTCGAGGGTAATCAGCGCCCTGGCCCTGGAATCGTTGAACTGGTGCTCCAGTTCGCGGTCGGAATACAGGGGGTTGTTCATCACGGCAATGGCCCCCAGCTTGAGAATGCCGAAATAGGCGGCCACGCAGGGAATCGTGTTGGGCAGCAGGATCGCCACGCTGTCGCCTTTGCCGATCCCGAATGCGTGCAGACCGGCGGCAAACCGATCGACCATGTCGGTGAGCTGCCGGAAAGTGACCTTGTAGCCCTGAAAGACAAGCGCCATGCGCTCCGGGTAGCGGGCCGCAGTCTGTTCCAAAAACGTGGGCAGGCAGGTTTCTTCGTAATCGATGGTTGGGGGGACCCCTTGTTCGTAATGGGACAACCACGGGGCTTGCAGAGAACTGGTGTTTTGCGTCACGGGCGTCTCCTTTTTTGTTTGTTAAGGACCCTGATCCATGTTATAAATAATAGTCGACTAAAGTGGGCTTCCTCCGGATTTTTTCCAAAGATTTACCTGTAATGTAGGGTGGTTGTCAAGTATGTGGGGTGCGGTCATTTTCTTACTGGCGCCCCCCCCCCAATGCCGGCGAAGGCCGGCCTGCCGCCGGGCGCGCGAACCTGCGCCGCCAGCGACCGCAGCAGGGCTTTTTTTTGTTGACAGACGGGTTGATTGCGGTTTAATGATGAATGAATGCTCATTCATTATAGATAACACGGTTTTAGGAAATTTAAAACCATTGCAAAGAAGGGAGACGGAAAAAAGAGATGCAAACAGTGTTGATTCCCCCGGCCCAGGCCGCATTCCTGGGCATTCCCACGGTGATTTTTTCCTTTCTGATCCCTGTCGTCGGGGTCGCCGTTTTTGCGTTCATCATTGCGAAACGACTTGCACCCCTGGTCAAATCCCAGGTGGATCCCCGGTTTGACCGGATCCCCGAGCGGATCGTCAACCTCCTGAAAATCGGCCTGGGCCAATACCGCCAGCCCCGCTATATGATGGGCGGCGTCCTGCACATCATGGTCTTTGCCGGCTTTATCATTCTCTCGATCCGCTCCGTTTCGCTGGTGGTCATCGGGCTTGCCCCCGATTTCGTAATGCCCGGCTTCGGCGGCCGGGTGGGTGATGTCTACAACTTTCTCAAGGACTATGCTGCCACCCTTGTTTTCCTGGCCGTGGTGATCGCCGCGGTGCGACGGGGGATTTTCCGTCCCGAGCGCTACGCGGTCCCGGCCCGCTACGGCCACGAGCATACCGCCGAGGCTATCTTTGTACTGGGTCTGATCGCCACCCTGATGGTGTCCGAAAGCCTCTTTGAGGCCACCGCCGTGGCTGCTCAGGTGCAGAAAGACCTCCACGCCGAATTTCTCGCGCCGGGCACGCTGGTCTGGATGCTCAAAAACATGCTGGTCAACACCCCCCTGGACAGGCTCCAGGGGCTGCACCTGGCGGCCTACTACATCCACGACCTGACGTTTTTCTTTTTCCTCTGCTTTCTGCCACTGGGCAAGCATTTTCACGTGATCACCTCGCTGCCCAACACATTTTTCATGCGCCTGAACAAGGGCAACGTCAAACCCGTCCGCCACGGCGTCAGCAGCGAAAAGCTCGACGAGCTGGCGTCCTTCGGGGTCAAGACCTACAAGGATTTCACCTGGAAGCATATCCTGGACTTCTATTCGTGTGCGGACTGCGGTCGGTGCTCGGACCAGTGTCCGGCCAATGCCGTCAAACGCCCCCTTTCCCCCCGCTTCATCTCCATCAAGGGGCGCGACTTCGCCTTCAAGCACTACCCCCTGCGGGGCAAGTTTCTCAAAGCCGACGAACCCTTGATCGGCATAACCTACAGCGAAGATGAAATCTGGTCGTGCACCACCTGCGGCGCCTGTGAGGAGGAATGTCCGCTGGGGATCGAATACATCGACAAGATCGTCGACCTGCGCCGGGGCATGGTCGACGAGGGCATGGTGCCCCAATCGCTTCAAAAGCCGCTGCGGGCGTTGGAAAAACGCGGCAACCCCTGGGGCAAGATGGAAAAGAAGCGGGCGGAATGGACCAAGGATTTGCCAGCCGGGTTCGATGTGCCGGTGTTGGACGGCAGCCGCAACGGGGCCGGGACCCTCTACTTCGTCGACAGCTTCACCTCCTACGATGACCGCATGCAGGCGATCGGGCGCGCCACGGCGCGGATCCTGACCGTGGCCGGGATCGACTTCGGCATCCTGGGCAAGGACGAGAAGGACAGCGGCAATGAAATCCGCCGTTTCGGTGAAGAGATGCTCTTCCAGAACATGCGCGCCCAGAACACCGAGGCCATTCGCGCCGCCGGCGTCAAGCGCATCGTGACGGCCGACCCGCACGCCTACAACGCCCTCAAACATGACTACCGGGACGTCCCACCGGTGGAGCATATCAGCCAGATCATTGCCCGTGCGGCCAGCAGCGGCAAGCTGCCCCTCAGGCCGGTGGCGGATCCGAGCAAGGTCTATACCTACCATGACCCCTGCTATCTCGGCCGTCACAACGGGCTTTATGACGACCCCCGTCGGGCGCTGGACGCCATTCCGGGGCTGCGGCGGGTGGAAATGCTCAAAAGCCGCGACCGGTCTTTCTGCTGCGGCGGCGGGGGGTTGAACCTCTTCTATGAACCCGAGGAAGAGCAGCGTATGGGCGTGTTGCGGGTGCAGATGGCCAAAAAGGCCGGGGCCGACGTGATCGTCACGGCATGTCCCTTCTGCCTGGCCAATATCGAAGATGCCATCAAGGTGGCCGGGCTGGAAGGCCAACTGGAAGCCATAGACCTGTGTGAACTGGTCGACCGCCACCTGGATATCGAACAGCCGGCGGAGGCCGAAAATGCCGCGGCGGTCGCCGCCTGACCGCCCTTCGCCGGGGCCCATGGCCGCGGTGCCAGCCCCGGTGCTCGAAACCTCACGGAAAGGTTGCCGGATGATTGCAACATATTTGGAACAACATCAATCTTGGAGGGAAAACATGGAAATTTTGGTTTGTGTGAAACGGGTGCCCGACACCGCCGAAAATGAGATCGGGGTGAACAGGGACGGGACGGACATCGACCGTGACGACCTGGTTTACTCTGTCAACGAGTGGGACAACTACGCCGTGGAAGAGGCCATTCAGATCCGTGACAAGGTGGGCGGCAATGTGACGGTGGTATCCATCGGCGAGGATGATGCCGAGGAGGTGGTGCGCCGCGAGATGGCCATGGGGGCCGACAACGGTTTGCTGCTCTCGGACGGCGCCTTCAAGGGCTCCGACGGCAGGGGGTTGGCCACGATTTTGAAGGCGGCGGTTGAAAAGGGCAAATACGATTTGATCCTCACCGGCGCCCAGGCCGACGACGGTGCCGGACAGGTGGGCGGCATGCTGGCGGCCATGCTGGACTGGCCGTATGCCTCGCTGGTCAATCTGGTGGAAATTCTGGACGACAAGAAGATCAAGGTTGGCCGAGAGATTGCCGGCGGCAACCAGGAAATGAATGAGATCGATCTGCCCTGCGTGCTTTCGATTCAGACGGGCATCAACGAACCGCGCTACGTGGGCATCCGGGGTATTCGCAAGGTGGCCTCGGTGGAGATCCCGGTGAAGGGCGCCGCTGATCTGGGCGTTGCGGCCGATGCGGTGGGCCAGGGGGGCGCCAAGGTCAACCGGCTGGACTACTTTGTGCCGGAGTTGGGCGAAGGGGCCGAAATGCTGGAGGGCAGCACCGAGGAAATCATCGAGAAGCTGGTTGAAATACTCAAGGCCAAAGGAGGGATTAAATAATGGCGCTACAGATATTTGTATACATCCTGCACAAGGGCGGGGTGGCAGACGATTCCGCCCAGGAGTTGAGCATCGCCGCCCGGAAACTGGACCCCGAGGCAACGGTGACGGCCGTGGTGGGCGGCGCCGGCGAGCAGCTCTCCAAGGTGTGCGAGCAGGCGGCGGCGATATATCCCGAGGTCTGGAAGATCGACAACGAAGCGCTTGGCTACATCAACGCCGAAGTGATCCGGCCGATGCTGGCCCGGATCATCCCCGCGGGGGCGGTCACGCTGGTGCCCCACGAACATTTCGGGATGGACCTGGCGCCCGGGCTGTCCATCAAGCTGAACGCCGCCTACCTGCCGGATGTGGTGGGGTTTGAAGGGGTTGAGGGGGGCAAGCTCAACGCCGTGCGCGAGGAGTTTTCCGGTCAGGTCAGCACCCATGTGAGCTGTGATATCAGCGCGGGCGCGGTGATCACGGTTCGTCCCGGCGCCTTCCAGCCGCAGGAAGGCCAGGGGGCCGGCGGGCGGGTGGTGGACAAGAGCGGCGAGGCCGGCACTGCCACCCCGCGGCGACGCTACCTGGAGACGGTGGTGGCCGAGGTCGGCGATGTGGACATCACCAAGTCCGAGATCCTGGTGTCCGTGGGGCGGGGGATCGAGGACCAGGACAACCTCGAAATCATCCAGGAACTGGCCAAAGCGGTCGGCGGCGACGTTTCCTGTTCGCGCCCCATCGTGGACGCCAAGTGGCTCGAAAAAGCGCGCCAGGTGGGCACCTCTGGCCAGACGGTCAAACCCAAGGTCTACATGGCGCTCGGTATCAGCGGGTCGTTCCAGCATCTGGGCGGGATCAAGGGGGCACCCTTCATGGTGGCCGTCAACAAGAACCCCAAGGCGCCGATCTTCCAGGTGGCCGACGTCGGGGTGGTCGCCGATATTCTCGAGTTCGTTCCCGAGCTGACCGAAAAGATCAACGAAAGCAAGTGATTCGGATGTTCCCGGCGGTTGCAAAAACCGCCGGGGGCCGCTAAACGCAAAACGGCGGGCTGCCTTGAAAACAGGGCTGACCCGCCGTTTCGTGTTTTTCGGCCTTCACAAGTCCCCAACCGGAACGGGGGAGGGAAGAACGAGCGCTGCTGCCGTCCCTCTTCGCCCTTTCCCCGTGCTGGCAGGTCGATCCGCGTTCTTGTCTTTTTGCGGAGCAGTGCTTA
>JAABRJ010000554.1 GCA_011390985.1 Desulfobacteraceae bacterium | reverse complement strand
GGTTCATTATCACAGGAGCAGGTTTTAAATGAAACAAAAAATTCAAACCCTGGTGCTGCAGGCCGCCAGGCGCGCCTATGAGCGCGGGGCGCTGACCTCCGACCAGCTCCCGGAGGTGGAAATCGAGGAGCCCAAGATCGCGAATCACGGCGATTTTTCCACCAACATGGCCATGGTGATGGCCGCCGGTCAGAAAATGGCGCCCCGCAAAATCGCCGCGGCGCTGATCGGCCACCTGGAGGATAGCGAGGGTCTGCTGGCCAAAACCGAGATCGCCGGCCCGGGGTTCATCAATTTTTTCATCCCGCCGGCGGCCTGGCAACCGGTTTTGAAGGCCGTCCACAGCGCCGACACCCGCTTCGGCGCCTCCCGGCGGGGCCGGGACCGCAAAGTCCAGGTGGAGTTCGTCAGCGCCAACCCCACCGGACCGCTGCACGTCGGCCACGGCCGCGGGGCCGCGGTGGGCGACACGGTGGCCAGGATCCTGGCCTTCTGCGGCTACGACGTCCAGAAGGAATACTACATCAACGACTCCGGGCGCCAGATCAACACCCTGGGCCGCAGCGTCTTCCTGCGCTACCGCGAACTGTATGCCGGCGACCCGCCCGAGGCCTTCCCCGAAGACTGCTACCAGGGAGCCTACGTCCGGGACCTGGCCCGCGAGCTCCACGACGCCGGCCGCACCGATCTTCTACAGTGCGAGCCCGACGAGGCCGTCGCGACCTGCGCGCGCTACGCCGCCGACCGGATCCTGAGCGGCATCCGCGAGGACCTCGAGGCCTTCGGGGTCGGCTTCGACCGGTGGTTCAGCGAGCAGTCGCTTTACGACAGCGGCAAAGTGGCGCAGGCCATCGCCGCTTTTCGCGAAAGCGGGCTGATCTATCCCAAGGACGGCGCCCTGTGGTTCAAAACCACGGACTACGGCGACGAGAAGGACCGCGTGGTGGTGCGCAACAACGGCCTGACGACCTACTTCGCCTCGGACATTTCCTACCACGAGGACAAGTACCGTCGGGGCTTCGAGCGGGTGATCGACGTCTGGGGGGCCGACCACCACGGCTACGTGCCCCGCATGACGGCGGCGATCGAGGCCTCCGGCCGCCGGCGGGGCCAGTTCCACGTGATCCTGGTGCAGCTGGTCAACCTGCTGCGCGCCGGCCAACCGGTGGCCATGTCCACCCGCGCCGGGGAATTCGTGACCCTGCGCGACGTAATCGACGAAGTCGGCCGGGACGCGGCGCGCTTCATCTTTCTGACGCGCCACTACGACAGTTCCCTGGATTTCGACCTGGAGCTGGCCAAACAGAAGACCAACGACAACCCGGTCTACTATGTCCAGTACGTCCATGCCCGAATTGCCAGTATAAGCCGCAAGGCCGCCGAAAACGGCGTCGGGGTTGCCCCCCCGTCGGACGCCGCCCTTGCGCGCCTCACCGCGCCCGAGGAAATTCAACTGCTCAAGGACCTGTCGCGCTACCCCGAAGTGGTGGACCAAAGCGCCCAGCTCCTGGAGCCCCACCGCATCACCTATTACCTGATGACCCTTGCGGCCGCGTTCCACGCCTACTACAACCGGCACCGGGTCCTGAGCGAAGATCCGATGCTGACCCAGGCCCGCCTGTATTTGGTGCTGGCGGTTCAGAAAGTCATCCGCAACGGGTTGAACCTGCTGGGGGTTTCCGCCCCCGAAAGCATGTAACCGGCGCCGATGGAAAACAGCGACCAAAAGCCGGCCGCCTCCGGGGCCGGCCGCAGGCTGGGGCTGAGAATCCTGGGGCTTTTAGTGCTCTCGGCCTGGATGTTCGGCCTGGGGGTGTGGGTCGGGCGGGGCACGGCCCCGCTGCGCTTCGATATCGCCAAGCTCGAAACGGAACTGGCCGAAATGACGGCCCGGCTGCTCCAGGAAGAGCAGCAGCGCACCACGATCGCCCAGGAAGCGGCCGGCGACTGGGCCAACCTGGATTTTTACGAGGCCCTCAAAAAAAGTGGGGACGATCCCCTGCCGGACCCCGAAGGCCCCCGCGACACCGGGGGCACGGCCGCCGACCGCAGCGAAACGGCCAAACCCAAAAAGAGCCTCAAGGCGGCCACCCGGACCGCGGCCGCCCCGCCGACGGCGGTTAAAGAACCGCCTGCGGCGAAACCGCCGCCTGCCTCCTCGCCTCCGGTCAAGCCGCCGCCCGCTGCGCCGCCTCCGGCCGCCGCCGGCGAGCTGACCATCCAGGTGGCATCCCTGAAAAACCCGGCCGATGCCGCCCGCCTGGTCCAGACCCTCCAGGCCAGGGGGTTTGCCGCCTACCGGGTCACCGGCCAGATTACCGGCAAGGGCACCTGGCATCGGGTGCGGGTGGGGGCTTTCAAGGATCGCGGCACCGCCCAGGCCGTCCTGGAGCGGCTCAAAAATCAAAAGTTCGACGGCCTGGTCATCAGCCCCTGAACAACGGATTTATTTCTATCCGTGACCCCAACGGGAGACATTTCATGAAAATTTCCAAGGAAGAGATCCTGCACGTGGCGGCCCTGGCGCGCCTGGAACTGGATGCGGCGGCGATCGAGACCTTCGCCGGCCAGATCGGCGACATCCTGGCCTATGTCGAGACCCTCAACGGGGTCGAGACCACCGGCATCGCGCCCACCTCCCACGCCATTTCACTGACCAACGCCTTTCGCGAGGACACGCTCACGCCCCATCTGGACACCGCAGCGGCCCTGGCCAACGCTCCCGCGAAGGAAGACGGCAGCTTTCTGGTGCCCAAGATCATCGCCTGACACGGACGGGGGCCCGACCCACGCCTGTCTGACACGCTGGAGAGAGCACGACGCCATGAAACTACACGAACTCACCATCCATCAAGCCCGCGAACGCCTGGAGCGCCGCGAGATAACGGCGGTGGCGCTGACGGAGGCGCTGCTGGAGCGCATCACGGCAGTCGACCCGCGGGTGAAGGCCTATATCACCGTCGCCGCCGACAGCGCCCTGGCCGAGGCCCGCGCGGCCGACAAGTCGCTGGCAGGCGGCAGCGGCGGCCCGCTGACCGGCATACCGCTGGCCGTCAAGGACCTGATCTGCACCCGCGGCCTGCGGACCACCTGCGCTTCCCGGATTCTGGAAAATTTCGTTCCGCCTTACGACGCCGAGGTGATCCGGCGGCTGCAAGAGGCCGGCGCGATCCTCCTGGGCAAGCTCAACATGGACGAGTTTGCGATGGGCTCCTCGACCGAAAACTCCGGTTTTTTCGCGACCCGCAACCCCTGGGACCTCACCCGCACCCCGGGCGGCTCCAGCGGCGGCTCGGCCGCCGCGGTGGCCGCCGACCTGTGCCTCGGCGCCCTGGGCTCGGATACCG
>JAABRJ010000164.1 GCA_011390985.1 Desulfobacteraceae bacterium | reverse complement strand
TGCCTCGGCGCCCTGGGCTCGGATACCGGCGGCTCCATCCGGCAGCCGGCCGCCCACTGCGGGGTGGTGGGCCTCAAGCCCACCTACGGCCGGGTGTCGCGCTACGGTCTGGTGGCCTTCGCCTCCTCGCTGGACCAGATCGGACCGCTCGCCAAGAACGTCACCGACGCGGCCCTGCTGCTGAACGCGATCGCGGGCCACGACCCGCAGGATTCCACCTCGGTGCCCGAGGCGGTTTCGGATTACACCGCGTTTCTGCAAAAGGGCCTGCGGGGCGTCACGGTCGGCATCCCCCGGGAATACCAGGCCGCCGCGGGGCTCGACCCCGAAGTGGCCGCGGCGGTTGAAGCGGCCGTGGCTGTCCTCCGGGACCTCGGCGCCGAATGCGTGGAGGTCTCCCTGCCCCACGCGGCATACGCCGTGGCCGCGTACTACGTCATCGCCCCGTCCGAGGCCAGCTCCAACCTGGCCCGCTACGACGGCGTCAAGTTCGGCCTGCGCGACGGAGCGAAAACCGATCTGATCGAAATGTACCGCAGCACCCGCTCCAAGGGTTTCGGCGCCGAGGTGCAGCGCCGGATCATCATCGGGACCTACTGCCTGTCGGCCGGGTATTACGACGCTTACTACGGCAAAGCCTCCCAGGTGCGCACGCTCATCACGGCGGATTTTAAGGAGGCCTTTCAGCGCTGCGACGTGCTGATCTCGCCGGTGGCCCCAACGCCGGCCTTCAAAATCGGGGAAAAGACCGACGACCCCCTGACCATGTACCTCTCCGACATGTTCACCCTGTCGGCCAACCTCGCCGGGATCCCCGGCATGTCCGTCCCCTGTGGGTTTTCCGCCGCGGGCCTGCCCATCGGCTTGCAGCTGCTGGGCCCGCATTTCAGCGAGGGCCCCTTGCTCAGGGTGGCCTTCAATTTCGAGCAGGCGACCGATTTTCACCGCCGCCGACCGCCCCTTTGAGCCCCTGCGGTCGGCGGCGGGTCCCGAGTTCTGCCGGCGGGCCCGGTCTTCGGCTTGCGCCCGGCGGCTGAAGGGGCTATAGTATGGAAAATTTTTAAACGCCGGCAAAAACCCTGCAACCGAAGAGGCCCCTCATGAGCCTGCAGCCCCAAGGTGAACAAATCCGCAAAGCCATCAAATGGATCTCCGCGCAGCGCACCGAAACCCCCGGCAGGTCGCTGGCCGACCTGGTCGAAAAGGCCGGTGCCAAATTCGACCTCTCGCCCTCGGAAGCGGAATACCTGCTGCGCTTTTTCACCGCCAAACCCGATGCCGGCAACGCCTGAACCCGGCCGCCGGCTCGCAACCCGCTTTGGCCCCTATGGCACGCATCCGAATCCTGCCCGAGATCCTGTCCAACAAAATCGCCGCCGGCGAGGTGATCGAGCGGCCCGCCGCGGTGGTCAAGGAACTGGTGGAGAATGCGCTGGACGCCGGCAGCCGCCGGGTGGGGATCGAGGTCGCCCAGGGCGGCAGGTCCCTGATCCGGGTATCGGACGACGGCAGCGGCATGGGCCACGACGACGCCCTGCTGGCCCTCGAGCGCTACGCCACCAGCAAGATATTCAAGGATCAGGACCTCTTCGCCATCCAGTCGCTCGGCTTCCGGGGTGAGGCCCTGCCCAGCATCGCCTCGGTCTCGCATTTCACGCTGG
>JAABRJ010000163.1 GCA_011390985.1 Desulfobacteraceae bacterium | reverse complement strand
GTCAAGGACCTGCTGGGCATGATCCCGGGGGTCAGCAAGAGCAAGCAGTTCAAGAATCTCGAGGTCGACGACCGGGAACTGGTAAGGATCGAGGCGATTATCAACTCGATGACCGCCCAGGAGCGGCTGCAGCACGCGATCATCAACGGCAGCCGGCGCAAACGGATTGCCACGGGCAGCGGAACCCGGGTGCAGGACGTCAACCAGCTGCTCAAAAACTACACCCAAGTCATGAAGATGATGAAAAAAATCAACAAAGGCGGCATGCGTCATCTGGGGCGCGGAATGCTGCCGTTCTAAGGAGAAATTAAATGCCAGTAAAGATCAGGTTGGCCAGACACGGCGCGAAAAAGAAACCGTATTACCGGATCGTCGTTGCCAATTCCGAAGCCCGGCGCGACGGCCGGTTCCTGGAAATCGTGGGAACCTACAACCCCCTGCGGGACCCGGCGGAGGTGACTTTCAAAAATGAACGCGTCCAGTACTGGATGAGCCAGGGGGCGATTCCCACCACAACGGTAAAAAACCTTTTGAAAAAAGAGGGTGTTTTTGCTAATCCTCTGTAAACGGGGCTGCTTTTCAGGCTAGATTTCCTCTAATTCGCAGACCGGCAAAGGAGGCGGCGCTATGAAAGAGCTCATCAAGTACATCGCTCAAGCACTGGTTGACCATCCCGAAGAAGTTTCGGTTGCAGAAGTAGAAGGAAATCAGACTTCGGTCCTGGAACTCAAGGTGGCCAAGGAGGACCTGGGCAAGGTGATCGGTAAGCAGGGGCGCACGGCGCGTGCCATGCGAACCATTTTGAGTGCCGCTTCCGCCAAGCTGAAAAAACGGACCGTCCTTGAAATCATCGAGTAGCCCGCGGGAGATGGATGCCGCCGATGACCTTTTGATCGGGGAAATCGTCGGCCTCCATGGGATCCGTGGCAACCTTAAGGTGCGCTCCTACGCCGAGTCCGACGAGTTGTTCGTTTCCGACCTGATGCTCGCGGTCAAGCCGCCCCGCGGCGAGAAAACCCTGCGGCGGGTCAAATGGGTGCAGCCGCATCAGCAGGGGCTGCTGATGGCCCTCGAGGGCATCGACTCGCGCGAGCAGGCCGAAGCCCTGCGGGGGGCTGCGCTTTACATTCAGAAGCGCCTGCTGGCCGAACCCCAGGACGGGGCCTTCTTTTGGTTCGATCTGATCGGGCTGCGGGTTTTTAGCGTGGAAGATCACTATCTGGGGCAGGTAACTGCCGTTTTTCAGACCGGCAGCAACGACGTCTATGTGGTCCGCAACCCGGGAGCTGAACGGGCGGAGATTCTTCTGCCGGCCATCGCTTCGGTGATTCGGGAAATCAACCTCGATACCGGCGTGATGCGGGTCAGCCTGTTGGAAGGGCTATGACAGGGCGCCATGCAGTTTGCTGTTCTGACGATTTTTCCGGACATGGTGACGGCCTTCTGCGGGCATGGGATCATCCGCAGGGCCATCGAACAAAATAAAATCAGCATCGACTGTATCGATATTCGCGCGTTCGCCAAAGGCCGGCACCGGGTAACCGATGACCGGCCTTATGGCGGGGGCTGCGGCATGGTGATGAAGCCCGAGCCGCTGGCCGCCGCCATCCGCGCCGCCCGGCGGAGGGCGCCGAACGCCCGGACGGTGCTGTTGAGCCCCCAGGGGCGCCCGTTCAGCCAACGGCTTGCCCTGGAACTGGCCGCCGGCGAGGGCCTCAATTTAGTGTGCGGGCGCTACGAAGGGGTCGATGACCGTATTTGCGGCCGGTTCATCGACTATGAGATTTCCATCGGCGACTATGTTCTGACCGGCGGTGAACTCGCCGCCATGGTGGTCATCGACGCGGTGGCGCGCCTGATCCCGGGCGTTCTGGGGGGCGCGGATTCCGCCGACAAGGACTCTTTCTCCGAGGACCTGCTGGAGCACGGCCACTTTACCCGGCCCCCGGAATTTGAGGGCGAGCCGGTCCCGGCGGTCCTGCTTTCGGGCAATCACGAGGAAATCCGCCGATGGCGGCTGGAGGCCGCTCTTGTCCGGACGGTTTTGAAACGTCCGGACCTGCTCGCCGGGCGGGACTGCACGGCCGAAGAGATCGCGATTCTCAAGCGGTGGCAGCGGACGGTAGGAAAGATCATCGATGCCCAATCTGTACGTGGCGCTGGTCCATCACCCGGTGGTCAATAAAAACGGCGAGGCGATTGCCGCCGCGGTGACCAACCTGGACTTGCACGACATCGCCCGGGCCGCCAAGACGTACGATATCAAGGGGTTTTACGTCACCACGCCGCTGGCCGACCAGCAACTGCTGGTTCGGCGGATCACGGCGCACTGGCTCGAGGGGGCCGGCGGCCGTTACAACCCCAAGCGCCGTGAAGCCTTGGCGCTCATCCGGCTCGCGGATTGCCTCGAGCAGGCCTTGGCCGAAATCGGCCAGCGCGAAGGCCGGCGCCCGCAGGCGGTGGCAACCGCCGCCCGCCGGCGGCCCGGAAGCATCGGGTTTTGCGAATTGCGCAAACGACTGGCGGACGGGAGCCCCCATGTTCTGGTGCTGGGTACGGCCTGGGGGCTGGCGCCATCCGTGTTCGAAAAGGCCGATTGGGTGCTGGAGCCGGTGCAAGGGCCAAGCCCTTACAATCACCTTCCGGTTCGGTCGGCGGCGGCGATTATCATGGACCGCCTGCTGGGTTGCCGGGAAGGGGCGGATTTGGAAAGCGATTAACCGACGATCCCGATTTGGGACTTACGCGTTCAGACGAAATCATCTGGGAGACGACGATGGAAATAATCAAGCAGCTGGAAAGAGAAATGATGCGCCTTGACCTGCCGGCGTTTGCGGCAGGCGACACGGTCAAGGTGCACGTCAAGATCAAGGAAGGTGAAAAGGAGCGTATCCAGGTCTTTCAGGGCGTGGTCATCAGCAAACGCAAAGGCGCGGGCAATGCCTCTTTCACCGTCCGCAAAGTGTCCTACGGAATCGGGGTGGAGCGGGTCTTCCCGCTGCACTCGCCGATTATCGACAAGGTCGAGGTCATTACCCGCGGGCGCGTTCGGCGCGCCAAGATCTACTATCTGCGCAACCTCAGGGGCAAGGCCGCCCGTATCCGCGAACGGCGCCTGAACTAGCGCGGCGCATGACAGCGCCTGCCGACGGGGCCGATCTCTGGGAGTTCGATCGCGGCGTCTATGCCCGCGGGCATGATTTCATCGCAGGTGTCGACGAGGCCGGCCGGGGTCCCCTGGCCGGCCCGGTCGTTTCAGCGGCGGTGATATTGAACCGCGACACGCCCATAGCCGGTCTGGCCGATTCCAAGAAGCTCAGCCCCCGCAAACGCGAAAACCTCTGTGCGGAAATCTATGCCCGCGCCGTGGCCGTCGGGATCGGGATCGTCGACGCCCTGGAGATCGACCGGATCAACATCCTGCGGGCTGCCCTGTGTTCGATGGCCATGGCCGTCGCCAATCTTCGCCCCCGCCCGGACTGGCTGCTGATCGACGGCCCGTTCGGGATTCCGGCCGAATTCCCGCAAACCGCCATTCCAAAAGGTGACGGGCTGAGCGCCTCGATCGCGGCGGCCTCGATCGTCGCCAAGGTCAGCCGTGACCACCTGATGGCCCGCTACCACGA
>JAABRJ010000162.1 GCA_011390985.1 Desulfobacteraceae bacterium | reverse complement strand
TCGGCTTCTCCCGCCACAAAGGCTACCCCACCCAAGCCCACCGCGACGCCCTGCGGCAGTACGGCTGCTGCCCCATCCATCGCCGCAGCTTCAACGGGGTTCAGCCCCTGGCCGGGGCTGCGACCCAACCCGGCGAGGGGCCTTGAAGGCGGCCGCAAGGGTTCATACCGCCGGCCGCCGGCTTCGCCTGTTGCGGGATCGGGAGGGCGCCCGATGCTGAACCCTCGCCAGCAATTCGGCCAGAAATCCGAAGCCCTTGCCGCCCGGCACCTGAAAAAGAGCGGCTACCGGATCCTGGAGCAGAATTACCGCACACCCGCCGGCGAGATCGACATCATCGCCCAGGACGGCCAGACCCTGGTGTTCGTCGAGGTCAAGGCCCGGCGCACGGCGGGCTACGGGAGCCCCAAACAGTCGGTGACCCCCCGCAAGCAGAAAAAAATATCCATGGCGGCCCTGCACTACCTCAAAACCCGCAAAGGGGCGCCCCTACGGGCCCGCTTCGACGTGGTGGCCATCACAACCGCCGGCCCGTCCGAGCAAATCGAGATCGTCAAGAATGCCTTCGAACTCGCCTACGAATGACCCCGACACCCCCCTGCCGGACGGGACCCTCTTTGTGGTCGCGACCCCCATCGGCAACCTGGACGATATCACCCTGAGGGCCCTCAAGACCCTCGCCGGGGTCGATCTGATCGCCGCCGAAGACACACGCCACACCAAACGCCTGCTGGACCGGCACGGTATCCCCACCGGGCGCCTGATCTCCTGCCACGAGCACAACGAGCAAGAGCGGGTCGCGCAGCTGCTGGCCCAGCTCAGGGACGGCAAGACGGTTGCCCTGGTGTCCGATGCCGGGACCCCCGGCGTCTCCGACCCCGGGTTTCGGCTGGTGCAGGCCGCGCGCGCCGAGGGGCTTGCGGTGGTGCCGATTCCGGGGCCTTCGGCGGCCGTCACGGCCCTGAGCGCCGCCGGGCTGCCCACCGACGCCTTTCTCTTCGTGGGCTTCCCGCCTCGCAAACAGGGGGCCCTGACCCGCGACCTAGCGGCCCTGGCCGATCAGCGGGCCACCCTGATCTTCTACGAATCCCCGCGGCGGCTGCTCACGCTGCTCCAAGCCCTCCGGGACACCCTGGGGGATCGCCAGATCCACGAGGAATTTGTCTGCGGCAGCCTGAGTGAAATCATTCAGGCGCTGGCGGAGCGTCCGGCGCTAAAAGGCGAATGCACCCTCCTGGTCGGCGGGGCGGGCGCGCAGGCCGCCGCCCCGGCGATCGAGCAGATCCGGGAAGAGATCGAAGCGGGCCTGCGGGAACCGAACGCCGGCATAGCGGCCCTGTCCCAGACCATCGCCAAAAAATACGGCCTCCCCCGGCGCAGCGTTTACGCCGAGGCCGTGAAAATACAAGAGCGGTTGCGGCGAAA
>JAABRJ010000161.1 GCA_011390985.1 Desulfobacteraceae bacterium | reverse complement strand
TTGCGCACATGCTTTAGCCTGGAGGTGAAAACACCCAACCCGGGACCTCCGAAGGAGCGTGGAATGCCGAGGCTCTGGCCTTCGCCGCAAGCGATATCGGCACCGCAACTGCCCGGATTTTTCAGAACGCCGTAGGCCAGTGGCTCGGTAAAACAGGTCACCATAAGGGTTTTCTTGTCGGTGTGGACCACATCGGCAACCTGTTGTAAATCCTCCACGCAACCGAAAAAGTTAGGCGACTGCACCGCCACGGCGGCCAGTACCGACAAATCACCCAGGTTTGAAAGATCGGTTTTACCGTCGGCGCCGTATGGGATCTCCACGATCTCATAGTCGGAGGGCGCCAGGTAGGTTTTGACGACCCGTCGATACAGCGGATGCACGGCGCGGGAAACGGCCACCGATTTACGACCGGTGATCCGGATGGCCATCAACAGCGCTTCGGCCAGGGCCGAGGCACCGTCGTACATGGAGGCATTGGCTACCTCCATTCCCAACAGACGCGAGATGAGCGTCTGGTATTCAAAAATGGTCTGCAGGGTACCCTGGCTGATTTCCGGCTGGTACGGCGTGTAGGCGGTGTAGATCTCGGAGCGCAGGAGCAGGTGTTTAATGGCCTCTGGGATGAAATGGTCGTAACTGCCGGCACCCAGAAAAACCTTGTATTGCGGAGAAACCGCCATATCTGCAGCCAGGCTGTCCATATGTTCGTTCAGGTCCCATTCGCTCATCGGTTCCGGCAGGTTCAGCGGCGCCTGGCGGCGGCATGCTTCGGGAATCGAATCGAAAAGCGCCTCCAGGCTGCCGACGCCCACTTTCTCGAGCATGGCGGCAATGTCTTCGTCGGTATGGGGTAGATATCTCATCATTCCGATCCTTTCAGTATTTCCAGATAGGCTCCCTTATCTTTTAAAGACTCGAATTCAGCGATGTCGCCGGGCTTGACGACGATCATCCAACCGTTGCCGAAGGGGTCACTGTTGACCTGTTCCGGGGTTTCCGCCAAAGCCTCGTTGATGGCCACGATTTCGCCCCCGATGGGGATATAGAGTTCGGAAACGGCTTTTACCGATTCCAGGGTCCCGAACTCTTCGCCAGCGGAAAAAATCCTGCCGACCTCAGGCAATTCCACGAAGACGATATCTCCCAACTGATCCTGGGCATAGTCGGTAATGCCCACTTTAATATTTCCGTTCTCCTGCCGTGCCCATTCGTGATCGAGGGTGTAGCGGACGTCATCCGGTAAAACGAGATCGCCGATTGCTTTGCTCATGACGTTTTCTCCTTAATGTTAAGAATCGTGTTGGCGTTTAAGATCCCCATCCACAGGCGGCATAGGGGTCCGCTAAAGGGAATGTTTTGCATATTCCATTGCTGCTTAAAGCATCTCCCGGATCGGACGCCGAGCGGTGCGGTCCGGGCGGATATCCGTCACGATGGTCACCTTGAGTTTGCGCCGCTTGTCCTTGAGCACTACCTCCGCTCCCGGTTGGAGTGGCGCTTTTACCTTGATGAAGCCGCAGCAAAGACCTCGGGGCTTAAAATCCTGGGGTTTTTCGGGACTGCCAATGCTGAAGAGCCGCCCCCGGTGATAGTCAATCCCCATGTCGGAGACGCAAGTCAACACACTGCCGATCTCAGTGCCCGCGGGGTCCAGCACCACCGCCGGATCGGCAGTTGACACCTTGCGCAGATCCCCGCCGACAAAGGCGTAAGTATATTCAGGGCTCTTAATGGTCAGCAACGCCTGATCGCCTATAAAGGACTTGGTAAATCCGCTTTGATCGTCGTTGAAGGGCAGGGCAAAGGGCCAGGGGTGGTTGATAAAGGGCCAATGGCCGATATCCTGGTGGGACAGCGGCAACACCGCCCCTCCCCGCAGGGAGTCCCGGGCCGCCAGCCCGCAGGCCGTAAGTCCGAATTGCTGACCTGCCTGGTAGATCATCTCCCAGGTCTTCACAACCTTGTCCGGGGAGACGAAAATTTCAAATCCGAACTCGCCGGTATAGCCGGTACGCGAAAGCAATATGGGTGTACCATCGGAAAGCCGCACCGCATCGGCCAGGGGTGAGGTCGGGTCAAAATAGCCCTTGAAGGAAAAATAGAACATTTTCTCAAAAGCGGATTCCGGCGCCGCCAGGACTTTACTCAGAATCTTGGCGGCCATAGGACCTTGAACGTCGATTTTACCCAGTTTGTCGGTCAGATCGCTGATGGTCACCTCCCGGTCTCCGGCTTGGGCCCTGAAATGCCCGGCCACCACGGCGCCCATGCCGGCATTGATCACCGCCATGTAACTGTTTTCCGATAGTTGATTGATGATACTGTCATCGATCAACTCGCCCTGTGCGTTGAGGTAGGCGCCGTATACGCAGCGGCCGGGGATGAGAGGCTTTTTCGGCTGACCGACGCAGGCATCCAGGTTATTGGTGAAGCAGTGCTGCAGCAGGTCCCGGGCGTCGGGCCCGCTTACCAGCAACGCAGCCATATGGCTGGTGTCGAACAGACCGGCCTGCTGCAGGACGCCAAGATGCTCGTTTTTAGCCGATGAGTACCACAGCGGCATTTCATATCCGCCGAAATCGGCCATATTGGCGCCCTGGGCCACATGCCAGCCGTGAAGGGCCGTTTTCTTGGTTTCCTTTTCCATTGTTTTTCCTCTCCATGTACTCCATTCGGTAGGTCGCGATTTTGCCATCATGAAAACGCCAGATCTCGATGGGCGCGGTTACATCGCCGTTGACATCGAAGTCGACCGAGCCGGATCCGCCCTCATAGTTGATCGGTTTGCCGGCCTTAAGCAGCTCAAAGGCTTTTTCGAATTCGCCCGGCCCAACGAAAGTGTCTGGTGGATTGGCCACCTCGCGCAGAAGGTCCCGGATATTTTTGAGCTCGCTTCGAGACCTTTTGCTTGGGCGGCAAAGGCCGCCGGTTCATTACCCCTCCTCATCATTTTAAATCAGCCGTGCAGGGACCGATCCAACGCTTTGCATGCAACCTCCAGCATGACCTCGGGCAACGTCGGGTGGGCATGGATCGTGGCGGCCACATCCTCTACCCTGCCACCCATCTGCATGGCCAGGGCGGCCTCGGCGATCAGATCCGTGGCGTGGGGCCCCACGATATGCACACCCAGGATTTTGCCGCTCTTTTTGTCGGCGACGATCTTGGCCTGCCCGGCGATTTCTCCGATCACCTGGGCTTTGCCGAGTGTGCGAAACAACACGCTGTCGGCGCGGACGTCGTATCCCGCGGCCCTGGCCTGGGTTTCGGAAAGCCCCACATTGGCCACCTCCGGGTTGGTGAAGATCGCACCCGGGACCACGCGGTAGTCCATCTCGCGGTTGCCTCCCATGGCGTTTTCGGCGGCCACCTGTCCCTCGGTGGAGGCCACGTGGGCCAGCATGATTTTCGCCGGTCCCAGCAAGTCGCCGATGGCATATACGCCGGGTGCGGTGGTCTCCATGCGATCGTTGACGGGTATAAAGCCCCTTTTATCCGGTGCAAGGCCGATGGTTTCCAGACCGATGTCGGCTGTATTGGGCTCCCGGCCGATGCATACCAGCATCTTTTCCACCTGAGCCGTCACTGGCTGCTTGTCCTTTTCGGAAGGCGCTTTCAAAAAAGGCGAGGGGCCGATGGTGACCTTCAATTTTCCTTCAACGGCTTCGAATGCGTCCACCGTGCGGTTGACAATGAAATTGATCTTGCGCTTTTTCATCTCCCGTTGCAGGACCTTGGAGCAATCCTCGTCCACAGACGGCAGCGGCAGCAGGCGATCCAGGGCTTCGACGACGGTTACCCGGGCGCCCAAGGAGGACAGAATAAAAGCAAACTCGCACCCGATTACCCCGCCCCCCACGATGATGACCGATTCGGGGACCCGGTCCAGGCTCAGGGCGTGGTTGCTTGAAAGGATTTTTTCGCCGTCAAAGGGAAGGGAGGGGATTTCGAGAGGCCGGGTACCCGTGGCCAATATCAGCTTGTCCCAAGTGACGCTGATTTGTTCCCCCGACGGCTGGCTGACCCTCACCCGGTTAGGCCCGTTGATGACGGCGGTCCCCTTGACATACCGGATCTTGTGGTGGTCGAAAAGCCCCAGGATACCCTTGCTCTGAGTCTGAATGACCGCATGCTTGCGGGCCATCAATTGTTGCATATCGGCTTTGAACGTACCTTCCAAGGCAATCCCGAACTCCTTGGCGCGGTGGAACCGTTCCAGCATCTCCGCCGTGGTGATCATAATCTTGGATGGGATGCAGCCCCAGTTCAGGCAGGTCCCGCCAACGTTTTCCTTCTCGATCACTGTGACTTCGGCACCCAACTGGGCCGCCCGAATGGCGGCGATGTATCCACCAGGCCCCGCCCCGAGGATGGTGATTTTGGTTTTCATAAGCCCTGCTCCCCTCCTTTTTTGAGCTGAAGCATCCTGCCGTTGTTTATAGAAGTGTTGCGATGGGTTCGTAGTCGAGACCAAAGGCATCAGTGACGAATGGACCACACCATCGGCTAGTGTTATTTCGTCACGGTCGAATTGAAATAATTTCTGGTTTCCCGAACGATCACCGGCGACAGAAACAGCAGGCCGATCAGGTTGGGAATGGCCATCAAGCCGTTGAACGTGTCAGACAGCGCCCACACGAAATCGAGCTTGGACACCGCGCCGACCCCCACCATCAGAATAAAGAGGTAGCGATAGGGTTTGACCGCTTTTTCTCCCAAGATGTATTCGATCGACTTTTCACCATAGTAACACCATCCCAATATGGTGGAATAGGCAAACAGCATCAAGCCGATGGTGACGATATAGTGGCCGCCGGGCATACCGCTTTCAAAGGCCATGGCGGACAATGCCGCCCCGGTTTTGCCGCTGGTCCAGGCGCCGGTGATGATCAGCACCAGCCCGGTCATGGTGCACACTACGAGCGTATCGATAAAGGTCTGGGTCATGGAGACCAGCGCCTGGGTGACCGGGTGTTTGGTTTGGGCGGCGGCGGCCGCGATCGGTGCACTGCCCAGGCCCGATTCGTTGGAAAACACCCCGCGCGAAACGCCCATGCGGATGCCCATCATCACGC
>JAABRJ010000160.1 GCA_011390985.1 Desulfobacteraceae bacterium | reverse complement strand
GCTCAACATAGACCTGAGGGGGTTTTCGCGGCTGACCCGTAAAATCGGCCCCCAGAAAACCGTTTCGCTGCTCAACGGTTTTTTTTCCATCATGGGCGCAATCGTCTTCAAAAACAACGGAATCGTCGACAAATATCTGGGGGACGGTTTTCTGGCCATTTTTGGTGCGCCCCTGTCCAGCATCTCGGATGCCGACAATGCCGTGGCGGCGGCCCTGGAAATGAAAAATGCGCTTCAGCGGCTCAACCAGCATTTCGTCAAGGAACTCGTGGCCAAGGTCGATATCGGGATCAGTCTGCACACCGGTGAGGTGGTGGTGGGCAATATCGGGTTTGATATGAAAATGGATTACACCGTCATCGGGGACCCGGTAAATGCGGTTTTCCGGTTGCAGGAACTGACCAAGGTCTATCCCAATGGGATTTTGATTACCGAAAGCACCCGGCGAGCGTCCCGCTTACAGCTGGAGGTGCGCGAAATCGGGGTGCCTGAAGATGTCGATCCGATTCTGAAGGATCTGCAGCTGTTTGAACTGGTCGGGCAGAAAAAAGCTTCCTGACGAGCGGCCGCTGAGGCGGCCCCCATCGTTTTACCGGCCGGGTCAAGGCGGCCGGCCCTTGCTTTTCCGGCGCTGGCGCTTGGCGAGCGGCCGATGGCGCAAGAGAACGTAAGTGGCTCCCGCACCTCCGTCGCACGATCGGGCGCTGGCAAAGGCGATCACCCATTTTCGCCACGGGCCGCTGCTCAGCCAGCGTCTGACCTCGCACTTTAAAACCGGTCGGCCGGGCGAGGAGAGGCCCCGGCCATGGACCACCAATACCCCGCGTAATCCGCTTCGAACCGCCGTCCGCATGAACGCTTCAAAGGCCTCCGCCGCCTGGGCTGCCGTGAGGCCATGCAGGTCGATGAAGTGTTGAATGGCAAAATCCCCTCGGTGCAGCCGTTGGGTGATTTCCGGGTGAACGCAGGCGCCGATGCCCTCCATGTATTCCGGTGTTCGGGAAACCGCAAAGCCTTTTCCGCTGCGCACCAGTTCCGCAAGCGCCGTCACCCCATCGGCCTCGCAGACCAGATCCCGGCCGCCCGCTTGACCGCAGGCGGGCGGCTGCGCGTCCTCTCGCAGATTGGATCTGAGCGGGGTGACTCCCGCCATTGCCGCAAAAAAAAGCTCCCGGTCGCTCAGCGGTTTTCTTTCGGCGGCCGCAAGAGCCCTTCGGGTCTCGGGTGAGGGGCAATCGGGAGGTTCTGACGCATCGGGAAGTGAAACGGCTTTCTCCGCCAACAACGCCCTTAACCCCTCAAAAGGTCTGTTCCCCACTTTGCCGCTGGAAGCTGCCATGCTAAACTCCTTGGTGCCCCGCCGGCGTTTCCGCCGACTTGGCTGGCTTCGACCCCCCAAAAATAGCAGCGCGTTCAAACCGGGTCAATCCGCCGCAGAGAATTCGCCACCGTCGGGTCTGAAGTGCAGCGGCGGCTTGCGGACCGGTCGCCCGGCCGGGGCGAGGAGCGGCCGGTGCAGGTGGGTGTTGCAAAAAAGAGTCGAGTGTGGTTTTAGGCATTCTAAATTAATCGTCCGCAGCCCTTAAAGCCTTCTCGGTGCGACACCGCATGTTTAGCCGCGACCCCTGAGCGGCGGCCCGTGAGGGGCCGGCCGGCCTCAGGTGGGCGTCGCCAGACGTCAGTATTTCAGGGAGGACCCCGATGGATTTGAAAACCTGTTGCCCCACAAAGGTGCTCACCGCCGAAGAGGCGATTTCCAAAATAAACCGCGGCAGCCGTGTCTTCATCGGCACCGGTTGCGGTGAGCCGCAGCATCTGATCCGCACCATGGTCAACGATCCTCACATGCAGGATATCATGGTCTATCAGATGCTTTCATCAACCCTCGCGCGCTACGTGCGGGACGAAAATTTCCACCGCCGTTTTTCGCTGAAACTTTTTTTTATCAGCGCTCAGATGCGCAAAGCGGCCTTCGAGGGCAAGATCGACTACATCCCCACCTACCTCTCCCAAATCCCGGCGCTCTTTGAAACCCATCGCATTGGCCTGGATGTGGCGCTGATCCAGGTGAGCCCTCCCGATCGCTATGGCTACTGCAGCCTGGGGGTGTCGGTGGACATTACCCGCCCGGGGATGGACAACGCCCGCACAGTCATCGCCCAGGTCAACCCCCAGATGCCGCGAACCTGGGGAGACAGCTTTGTGCGCGTGGATGATATCGACTATTTTGTGATCCACGATGAACCGCTGGTGGAGATGGTGCCGGGAGAAAAGAACGAGGAGGTCACCCGCCGGATCGGCCATTACGTTTCGCAGCTGGTGGAGGATGGCGCCACCCTGCAGGTGGGTTTCGGGCACCTGCCGAACGCCATTTTGAAATACCTCGACAAGCGGCAGGACCTCGGTCTGCACACCCAGCTGATTACCGACGGCATGATGCCCCTGTTCGAAAAAGGGGTGATCACCAACAAGAAAAAAACCCTTCTGCCGGGTCGTGCGGTGGCTTCGTTGTGCATGGGATCGGAAGCGCTCTACCGATTTGTGGATAACCATCCGGGATTTTACTTCCGCTCTTCGGATTTCGTCAACAACCCCACCGAAATTGCCCGCAACGACAATCTCATTTCCATCAGCAGCGCCCTTGAGGTCGATCTGACCGGGCAGGTGTGCACCGACTCCATGGGATATCTGTTCTATAGCGGGATCGGCGACCAGGTCGATTTCATCCGCGGCAGCGCCATGTCCAAGGGCGGGTTTTCGATCATTGCGCTGCCGTCCACGGCCCAGAACGGGAAGGTCTCCCGGATCGTGACGCATTTGAGCGAGGGCGCCGGGGTTGCCACCACCCGTGCGGACGTCAACTTCGTCGTGACCGAATATGGCATCGCCGAACTCAAGGGCAAGGGGATCTACCAGCGCGTAGTGGAACTGGCGCAGATTGCCCACCCCAAATTCCGCGAAGAACTGATCGATATGGCCAAGAAGCGCCATTACATCTTTTCCGATCAGCTCACCCCCACCACCGAAGATCTGATCTTCATCGAAGGTTACAAGAGCGCGATGCGGCTCAAAAACGGCAAAACGATCGATTTTCGGCCGCTGCTGCCCTCGGACGAATTCGCTTTCCGCAACTTTTTTTACTCTCTGCAGGAAAAGACGATTTACTACCGGTTTTTCTACAAGATGAAACTCTTTTCGCATGAAGTCGTTCAGAAACAATGGGCCAGCGTTGACTACCGCAAGAACATGTCGATTATCGGCCTGGTCCAAAAGGGCGGGCACCAGGAAATCATGGCGATCGGTTCCTATGCCATGGTCGACGAGATCAGCGCCGAGGTCGCTTTCGTGGTGCGCGAGGATTACCAGGGGATGGGGGTCGCATCCTACCTTCTGGGGGAACTGGAACGGATTGCCACACTCAACGACTACAAAAAGTTTA
>JAABRJ010000159.1 GCA_011390985.1 Desulfobacteraceae bacterium | reverse complement strand
CCGCCACCGTGCTGCGCGAAAACCAGGGCATGCTGCACGTTTTTAAAAAACGCTATCCCAACTCCCGAATTATCTTCAACACCGGATCGGACGTCAGCATTTTGATGGACTTCGACGATGCAGTCGAAAATATGCCGCCGTCGGAGGCAAACAGCACAGAATGATGATCGGCTCAAGCGAGTGGCAGCACGTGATTCGGGATGCCGCCAGCCGGCTGGGGGTGGAAATCGGCGTAGCCGCGACCGAAAAATTTGCGGTTCACGCGCGGGAGCTGATTCGCTGGAATCAAAAGATGAACCTCACGGCGATCACCGACCCGGCGGCGGTGGCGCTGAAGCATTTCGTTGACGCCGTTTCCGCGTTGAGGGTTCTGCCGCCTGGCGGGCGCCTGCTGGATATCGGCTCCGGGGCCGGCTTTCCGGGGATCCCGCTCAAGGTCGCCAGACCGGCCCTGGCGGTGACCCTGGTCGACGCCTCGCGCCGAAAAGTCAGTTTCCTCAACCATCTCATCCGCATCCTGGCTTTGAAGGGAACGGCCGCCCGTCATCTGCGGGTCGAGGCCCTGGCCGCTGACCCGCAGTATGCCGGCCGGTTTGACGTGTTGGTCTGTCGGGCCTTTTCGGATCTTGCCGGGTTTGTCGCCGCCGGCCTCCCGCTGCTGGCGCCGGGTGGGCGGCTGGTGGCCATGAAAGGCAGAACGGCCGAAGCCGAGGTGGCCGCGCTGACCCATGCTCGTGACGGCTTGAGGCGGGTGACGTCCCCGGCATTGCCGCAGTTCACTGTTCGGATCGACACCTTTGTCCTGCCACTCTCCGGGGACCGCCGCGCCATCGTGGTGCTGCAAGCTGCCAAAGGACCCGCGATCCCCATCCCCTGACGGGCGATTGCCGCATCCACGCCCCAGCCCGGGGGCAAGGCCGTGCGCGTCCTCGGTTTTCGTCTACACCAATTCGCCGCTGATGGCCCCGTCGAGCTGCGCCGCAATGTTGCGTCGATCACCTGCATGGGCGCGCGCAGGTCGAACCGACAGGCTGACCAACGCCCTACCTTTCAGGGCCTGCCAAAAAACCCCGACCGCGGCGCGGCGCCGATCCGAAATGTCCCGTTGCGCCGCCAGCAATTCTCGTTGAACGAAAAATAGCACGTCAATGGGGGCTTCAGAGAAAATCTGCGAATTATTTTTCGTAAAGAAAAATTCCGCAATTCATATAACCATTTAATATAACTGGTAAAAAAAGAATCTAGACATCGCGCCCTAAATATTGTATTAATCTCAGAAGCATACAACATCGCTCATCGGCGAGGGCGCGTGCACGTCAAAAAGCATCTGAGCTTTTCCGCTCTGCGAAACATCCTCTCGGATCACTTCCGACAGATCCCCGACGTCCGGCAACCCGGAAAGCTTCGGTTTGCACTGCACGACTGTCTGATGAGCGGCTTTGCCATGATGCTTTTCCAGGACCCCTCCTTGTGCGCCTTCCAGCGCAGGCTCCAGGAGGCCTGCCAGAAAAGCAACCTGCATTCGATGTTCGCCGTCTCGGATATCCCCCAAGACAGCCAGCTGCGGGATCTGCTCGATGAGGTCGACCCCAAGGATCTGGAGCCTATCTTTGCCCGGTTTCTCGGGCAAC